>SCVT01000667.1 GCA_004296815.1 Reyranella sp.
CGGCTCGCCAACGTGGTGCCGACGGTCATCGCCGTCATGGCGCTGGTCTTCCTGTTGTTCTCCGTTCTGCCCGGGAGCTTCATCTCGGGCATGAACGAGGACGGCCGCTCGACCATCGATCCGGCGGTGATGGAACGCATGCGCAAGGAGATGGGGCTCGACGATCCCCTGCCCGAGCGCTTCGCCCGCTACATGGTCAACATCGTTAGCGGCGATCTCGGCACCTCTTTCCGCACCCGCGAGCCGGTGACCAAGCTGATCGGCGTCCGGGTCTGGCCGTCGCTGAAGCTGGTGTTCGCCGCCATGCTGTTCGCGATCAGCGTCGGCGTGACCTTGGGATTCCTCGCGGCGCTGCGGCCCGGAAGCTTGATCGACACCGCCGCCATGGTTGGCGCGATCTCAGGCCTGTCGCTCAGCCAGTTCTGGTTCGGCCTGATGCTGATGTATCTCTTCGCCCTGACCCTGGGCTGGTTGCCGAGCTTCGGCTACGGCGATGGCGGCATCCGCAACTTGATCTTGCCTGCCATCGCGCTGGGCGTCGGCCCCATGGCCCTGCTCGCCCGCACCACGCGCGCCGCCGTGCTCGATGTGCTGAACGCCGACTTCGTCCGCACCGCGCGCAGCAAGGGCATGAGCGAGCGCCTGGTGGTGAAGTGGCACGTGCTGCGCAATGCGCTGGTGCTGGTCGTGACCATCGTCGGTCTGCAATTCGGCTCGCTGATGGGCCAGGCCGTGGTGGTCGAGAAACTGTTCGCCTGGCCTGGCGTCGGCTCGCTGCTGGTCGATTCGGTGTTCCAGCGCGATATGCCAGCGGTCCAAGGCTGCATCCTGATGATCGTGCTGTTCTTCCTGCTCATCAACACGCTCGTCGATCTTGCGTACGTCGCGATCGATCCGCGCATCCGCTATCGCTGACATGCCGAAGCTGAAGGGCGGCTCCTCTCTCTGGATCGGCGGCGGGCTGGTAGCGTTCGCCATCCTCGTCGCCGTCTTCGCGCCCTGGATCGCGCTGACCGACCCGGTGATGGCCGCCAACCTGATGAACGCCGAGATCCCGCCCGACTGGGAGTATCCGTTCGGCACCGACGCACAGGGCCGCGATATCTACTCGCGCATCGTCTACGGCGCGCGCGTCTCGCTCACGGTCGGCATCGCGAGCCAGATCTGCAACAGCCTGATCGGCGTCACCTTGGGGCTCACCGCGGGCTACTGGGGCGGCTGGTGGGACGACGTGGTGAGCGGCCTCACCAACCTGATGCTTGCCATCCCCTCCCTGGTCTTCGCGCTCGCCATCATGGCGATCCTGGGCCCTGGCCTGTTCAGCCTGGTGGTGGCGCTCGGCCTCACGAGCTGGTCCTTCTCCTGCCGCATCGCGCGCGCCCAGGTCCTGTCGCTCAAGAGCCAGGGCTACATCCAGGCCGCGCGCATCCTGGGCTACAGCGACCTGCGCATAATGTTCACGCAGGTGCTGCCCAACATCCTGGGGCCGCTGATCGTGATCGCCACCTTGGGCATGGGCGGCGCGATCCTGTCCGAGGCGGCGCTGTCCTTCCTGGGCCTCGGCATCCGGCCTCCCTTCCCGAGCTGGGGCAGCATGCTCGCGGAAGCGCGTGACCAGATCCGCACCGTGCCGTGGCTGTCGGTGTTCCCGGGGCTGGCGATCTTCTTCACCGTGCTCGGCCTCAACCTGCTGGGCGACGGCCTGCGCGACATCCTCGACCCGCAGTCGACGACGAGGCGGGGATGAGCACACCTCTCCTCAAGGTCGAGAACCTGCGCATCGCGCTGGCGGGCGGCGGCGCCACCTACAACGCAGCCGAAAACGTCTCCTTCGAGATCGGCCGCGGCGAGGCCTTCGGGCTGGTAGGCGAGTCGGGCTGCGGCAAGAGCATCACCGCGCTCGCCGTCATGGGCCTGTTGCGTCGGCCGCTGTCACTGGCCGGCGGACGCATCGTGCTCGACGGGCAGGAGATCCAGGACGCGCCGCCCGCCGAGATGCGGAGGCTGCGCGGCAAGCGTATCGCCATGATCTTCCAGGAGCCGATGACGGCGCTCAATCCGCTGTCGCCGGTCGGCCGCCAGATCGCCGAGATGTTCGTGCTGCACCAGGGGATGGGCTGGCGCGAGGCGATGGACCGCGCCGAAGACGCGCTGCGCCAGGTTCGCGTGCCCTCGCCCGAGCGGCGCATCAAGGACTACCCGCACCAGCTGTCGGGCGGCATGCGCCAGAGGGTGATGATCGCCATCGCGCTGGCCTGCGGCCCCGACCTGCTGGTCGCCGACGAGCCGACGACCGCGCTCGACGTCACCGTGCAGGCCGAGATCATCGACCTGATGGCCGAGCTCTGCGCCGCCAAGGGCACGGCGATCCTGATGATCAGCCACGATCTCGGCCTGGTCGCCAACATGTGCAAGCGTGTCGCCGTGATGTACGCCGGCCGCATCGTCGAGAGCCAGGTGTCCGACGCGATCTTCGCGCACCCGACGCATCCCTATACGCGCGGGCTGGTCGATTCCCTGCCGCGACTCGGCGAGCGCTCCAGACGCGGCCGACAGCGCCTGCGCGAGATCTCGGGCGTCGTGCCCTCGATCGCGGCCTATCCCGCGGGTTGCCGCTTCAACCCGCGCTGCCCCGCCGTCACCGACATCTGCCGCACCAACGTGCCCGAGATCACGCCGCTGCCGGCCGACGGGCTGGTGAGGTGCCACCACCATGGCTGACATGCTGCTCTCGCTCGACGATCTCGCCGTCCATTTCAAGGTCGGCAATGCACTGGCGGGCGGCGTCAAGACGCTGAAGGCGGTCGACGGCGTCACGCTCGACATCAAGCCCGGCGAGTGCCTGGGGCTGGTGGGCGAATCGGGCTGCGGCAAGTCCACCCTCGCGCTCGCCATCATGGGCCTGCTGCCGCCGACCCGCGGCACGATCGACGTCGGCGGCCAGCAGATCGGCCGCGGCACGATGCCCGACCGGATGGAGATGGCGCGCACGGTGCAGATGGTCTTCCAGGACCCATACGCCTCGTTGAACCCGCGCCAGACCGTGCGCCGCACGCTCGCCGATCCGCTGCGCATCCATGGCATCACCGACAAGGCGGAGGTCGAGGCGCGCGTCATCGACATGATGGCCAAGGTCGGGCTGCGCCCGGAGCAAGCCGACCGCTATCCGCACGAATTCTCCGGCGGCCAGCGCCAGAGGATCGGCATTGCCCGAGCGCTGATCCTGAAACCCAAGCTGGTGCTGTGCGACGAGCCGGTCTCGGCGCTCGACGTCTCGATCCGCGCCCAGATCATCAACCTGCTGCTCGAGCTCAAGGACGAGCTCGGCCTCTCCTACATCATGATCAGCCACGATCTCGGAGTCGTGGAGCATGTCAGCGACCGCGTCGCCGTGATGTATCTCGGGCGCATCGTCGAGCAGGGTGGCTGGCAGGAGATCTTCGAGGACCCGCGCCATCCCTATACGCGCGCCCTGATCGCGGCGATCCCCGACCCGTTCCATCGCGCGGCGATCAGCGCCCAGGCAAAGGCCAAGGGCGAGATCGCGAGCGCGCTCAACCCGCCGCCCGGCTGCCACTTCCACCCGCGCTGCCCGCTCAAGGCCGACCTCTGCGTGGCCGAGTATCCGCCACTCGATGCCGTCGCCGCCGGCCACCGCGCGGCTTGTCACTTCCGCGACCGCGTTATTTGATAGGGACCGAGGTCCCATGAAAGACGCCGATATCGTCCGTATTGCCGGTTGGGTGGTTCGCCGTGGCCTGGCCGGCATGGCGGAAGAGGACATGCTGCGCGAGTTCTGCGAGAAATGCCGCGCCGCCGGCCTCGAAATCTCGCGCGCGATGGCGCTCATCGACACCCTGCATCCCGTCCATGAAGGCCGCGTCTTCCGCTGGCGCGACGAGGCGTCGAACGATCCCGCGATGGTCGAGTACGGCCGCAGCGACGAGGGCGAGGGAGCCACACAGTGGCAGACCAGCCCGTTCTTCCATCTCCTGCAGACTGGCGAGGAAGAGATGCGAGTGCGCATCGGCTTCGGCGAGACTGCCGATTTTCCCGTCATCCAGGAGATGAAGGACGGCGGTCACACCGACTACCTCGTGTTCGTCCACCGCTTCGCCGGCGACAATGCCATCGGCGAGATGGATTGCGTCTACTCGTCCTGGGTGACGCGCCATCCCGAGGGATTCAGCGAGGCCGCCCTGGTGGCATTGCGTCGCCTGGTACCGCCGCTGGCGCTCGCCATCAAGGCGACGGCGCTGGCCCGCGTCGCCGGCACGCTGGTCGACGTCTATCTCGGCCGCGATGCCGGACGGCGCGTGCTCGAGGGCCGAATCCGGCGCGGCGTCGCCGAACGCATCGAGGCGGCGCTGTGGTTCTCCGACCTGCGCAGCTACACCGCCATCACGGATACGGCCCAGCCCAGCGAGATCATCCCGCTGCTGAACGACTACGCCGAAGTAGTCATCACCGCGATCCACGAGGCCGGCGGCGACGTGCTGAAGCTGATCGGCGACGGCGCGCTGGCGGTGTTCCGCGCAGACGACCCGGCGGAAGCCTGCCGCCGCGCGCTGCGCGCCGAGGAGAATTTGCGCGAACGCATGAAAGCGCTGAACGAGCGGCGCCAGGCCGAGGAACGACCGATCACCACCGCCTATATCGGCCTGCACATCGGCGAGGTGTTCTACGGCAATGTCGGCAGCTTCGACCGCCTCGACTTCACGGTGGTGGGGCCCGCGGTCAACGAGACCAGCCGCATCGCCTCGATGTGCCGCTCGGTCGACCGCCCGCTCCTGCTCTCCTCCGCCTTCGCCGACGCCCTGCCCGCAGAGGAACGCGCGCGTGTCGTCTCGGTCGGGCGATTCGCCCTGCGCGGCGTCGGCAAGGCCCAGCACCTCTTCACCATCGATCCGGAATTGATCTAGCGTATAGTCGCTCCATCGAACCATTCATGGAGCAGTTCATGGCCAAGTCGCCCGCCATTTCGATCGGCATCAAGGAAGCGGACCGCAAGAAGATCGCCGAAGGGCTCAGCCATCTCCTGGCCGACACCTACACGCTCTATCTCACGACGCACAATTTCCACTGGAACGTCACGGGGCCGATGTTCACCTCGCTCCACACGATGTTCATGACGCAGTACACGGAGCTCTGGAACGCCGTCGATCCGATCGCCGAACGCATCCGCTCGCTCGGCTATCCGGCCCCCGGCTCCTACGGCCAATTCGGAAAACTCAGCTCGCTCGCCGACGCACCGGCCAAGCCGCCCAAGGCGCTCGACATGGTGCGCATCCTCGTCACCGGCCACGAAGCCGTGGCCCGTACCGCGCGCGAGGTCTTTCCGCTTGCCGACAAGGCCAGCGACGAGCCGACCGCGGATCTCCTGACGCAGCGCCTTACGGTGCACGAGCAGTCGGCCTGGATGCTGCGCTCCCTGCTGGAGTAGCAACCGCAGAGCGAGTCCAAATCTCGCTCGCAAAAATTCCGTATCTCGGCTTGCGTTGCCTCCTCCCAAGTGCCTACGATGACGGCAACAACGAAGCCGCTCAACGAGGCGGCAGTCCTTGGGAGGACAACATGGCCAAGACCAAGCGTCGTAGCGTGCTTAAGCTTGCCGGCGGCACTGCCGCCGTGTCTTTGGGCGGACTGGCGGGCATCCTCGCCACCGGCCGAACCCCGGCATACGCGCAGCAGCGCACGGTCCACTGGCTCAAGTGGGTCGACTTCGTGCCGGCCACCGACCAGATGTTCCGTCGCGAGCTGATGCCGGAAGCCGAGAAGGCGCTCGGCGTGAAGATGAATCTCGAGACCGTGAACGGCAACGACCTGCAGCCGCGCATCACCGCCGGCATCCAGTCCGGCGCCGGTCCCGACCTCATCATGTCGTTCAACAGCTACACCCACCTCTACGCCAACTCGGTGGTCGACGTCGGCGCCATCGCCGAGGAAGTCGGCAAGCGCGAGGGCGGCATCTACAAGTACGCCCAAGCCATCTGCTCCGACGGCAAGGGCGTGTACATGGGCATGCCCTGGGCGGTGATCGGCGGCATGATCGCCTATCGCAAGTCGTGGCTGGCCGAGGTCGGCGCCAACAAATTCCCGGAGACCTGGGAAGAGTATCGCGACGTCGGCAAGAAGCTGAAGGCCAAGGGCCGCCCGTTCGGCCAGACGCTCGGCCACACGTTCGGCGACGCGCCGGGCTTCACCTACCCGTACCTGTGGTCGTGGGGCGGCAAGGAGGTCGAGGCCGACGGCAAGACCGTCGTTCTCAACACCAAGGGCACCGTCGACTCGGTGAAGTTCATGCAGGGCCTCTGGAAGGACGCCATGGATGAAGGCGGCCTCGCCTGGGACGACACCAACAACAACCGGGCGTTCCTGTCGCAGACCATCTCGGCGACCCTGAACGGTGCCTCGATCTACATCGAGTCGCTGCGCCGGCCGGAACAGTACAAGACGGCCGACGGCAAGCCGCTGAACACCGACATCCTGCATGCCCCGCTGCCCAAGGGCCCGGGCGGCCAGTACGGCTTCCACCTGCTGCAGTCGAACATGCTGATGAAGTACTCGAAGAACCAGGACGCGGCGAAGGAATTCCTGAAGTGGCTCCACCAGGAGGCCAACTACCGGAAGTTCTTCGAATCGCAGAAGGGCTTCGCGACGCCGTGCACCGTGAAGTGGGAGAGCGACAAGCTGTGGGACGTCGATCCGGTGATGACGCCCTACAAGGTCGCGGCCAAGCTCGGCCAGGCCCCCGGCTTCGCCGGACCGCCGAACGCCAAGGCGCAGGAAGGTCTCTCCAAGTACATCATCACCGACATGTACGCGAAGGCCGTCCAGGGCATGCCGGCCGAGGACGCCGTCAAGTGGGCGGAAGGCGAGCTGAAGAAGATCTACGGCGCCTAGCCTTCGCCTACGACGCGTAGCGCAAACCGGTGAGTGAGCCATGGCAGTGACCGCAGTCTCGGGCGTGGGCGCCCGTCCCGTCCCGCGACTGCGGCGCCTTGAGGATGAGCGATGGCTCGCCATGGCGCTCCTCCTGCCGACGGCGGTGCTGCTCGGCCTGTTCATCGCCTATCCGTTCTTCGAAGGCGTGCTGCTGTCGCTCAAGAGCACACGCGTCGGTCAGCCCGGCGAGTTCATCGGGCTGAAGAACTTCGAGAAGATCTGGAACGACAGCATCTTCCGCACGACCGTCTGGAACACGTTCTGGTACACGGGCGTGACGACGGTGTTCAAGCTGGCGCTCGGCCTGTGGCTGGCGATCCTGCTCAACCGGCACTTCAGGGGCAAGGCGCTGATCCGCGCCTTCATCCTGCTGCCGTTCATCATCCCCACGGTGCTGTCGACATTCGCCTGGAAGTGGATGTTCGACCCGACCTTCAGCGTCATCAACTGGACGCTCTTCCAGCTCGGCATCATCACCCAGCGCATCAACTGGCTGGGCGATCCCGACCTCGCCATGACGTCGATCATCATCATCAACATCTGGCGCGGCGTGCCCTTCTTCGCCATTACGCTGCTGGCCGGCCTGCAGACGATCAGCCCGGAGCTGCACGAGGCCGCCGCGATCGACGGCGCCCGCCCGTGGCAGCGCTTCTGGCACGTCACCTGGCCGCTGCTCATGCCGGTCACCCTGGTGGTGGTGCTGTTCTCGGTCATCCAGACCTTTGCCGACTTCCAGCTCGTCTACGTCATGACCGGCGGCGGGCCGGCCAACGCCACCCACCTGTTCGCCACCTACGCCTATCAACTCGGCATCGGCACCGGACTGCTGTCCGAAGGCGCTGCGATCTCGCTCGCGATGTTCCCGTTCCTGTTCATCATCGTGGTGGTGCAGCTCCTCTACATCCGCCGGGTTGAAACCCGATGAATCCGGAGACCCGCTGATGATCGAAGGCGCAACCTGGAGACGGTGGGTCTTCTACAACATCCCGCTGATCCTGTTCGTGTTCGTCCTGCTGTTCCCGTTCTACTGGATGATCATCACGACCTTCCGGCCGGACGGCGAGCTCTACAAGCCGTGGAACTCCGTCAACTACATGCCGTTCTGGACGAACAATCCTACATTCGAGCACATCCTCTATCTCTTCGAGGAGACGAGCTTCGCGCGCTGGATGTTCAACACCATGTTCATCGCGCTGGTGTCGACGCTGATCTCGCTGTTCTGCGGCGTGCTGGCGGGCTATGCGCTCGCCCGGTTGAACTTCCCCTATGCCGGCGGGCTCGGCACGGCGATCTTCATCACCTACCTGGTGCCGCAGACCCTGCTGTTCATCCCGCTCGCAGAGATCATTCGCAACTTCCAGCTCGGCGACACGCCGTGGGCACTGATCCTGACCTATCCGACCTTCCTGATCCCGTTCTGCACCTGGTTGATGATGGGTTACTTCAAGGCCATCCCGAAGGAGCTCGAGGAGTGCGCGCGCATCGACGGCGCCTCGCGCTGGAAGGCGATGGTCTACATCATCATCCCGGTGGCGGTGCCGGGCATCCTGTCGTCGGGCATCATCGCCTTCACGCTGTCGTGGAACGAGTTCATCTACGCCCTCGTCTTCCTGTCCTCGCCGGACCAGAAGACGGTGCCGGTCGGCGTCACCTCGGAGCTGATCCGCGGCGACGTGTTCTTCTGGGGGCCGCTGATGGCCGGCGCCCTGTTGGGCTCGATCCCGGTGGCGATCGTCTATTCCTTCTTCGTCGAACACTACGTCTCGGGTCTCACCGGGTCGGTCAAGGGGTAGCGCGTCATGGCTGAGGTCAGTCTCCACAAGCTCAACAAGAAGTTCGACACGACCCACGTCGTGAAGGACGTCGACCTGCAGATTCGCGACAAGGAGTTCATGGTCTTCGTCGGACCCTCGGGCTGCGGCAAGACCACGACGCTGCGGATGATCGCCGGCCTCGAAGCCATCACCTCGGGCGAGATCCGTATCGGCAACAACGTGGTCAACGAAGTGCCGCCGATGGACCGCGACATCGCCATGGTGTTCCAGAATTACGCGCTCTATCCGCACATGAGCGTCGCCTCCAACATGGCGTTCGGGCTCAAGATGCGGAAGTTCGAGAAGGCCGAGATTGAGAAGCGCATCAACAACGCTGCTTCCATCCTCGGCATCGAGAGCCTTTTGCACCGCAAGCCGCGGCAGCTTTCGGGCGGCCAACGCCAGCGTGTCGCGCTTGGGCGCGCCATCGTGCGTGATCCCGCCGTCTTCCTGTTCGACGAGCCACTGTCCAACCTCGACGCCAAGCTGCGTGTGCAGATGCGGGTCGAGCTGAAGAAGCTGCACGAGCGGCTGGCGGTCACCTCCGTCTACGTCACCCACGATCAGGTAGAGGCGATGACGCTGGGTG
>SCVT01000668.1 GCA_004296815.1 Reyranella sp.
GGTAGTTGTGCATCGAGTAGTCGAACGGCACGGCGAAGCGGAAGCCCTTCCAGTCCTTCGGGTTGCGCTTGTCCTTGTGCTTGTTGGCCAGGGTGATTGCCTGGCCATTGATGTTCTCGATCGCCGGCATCGTCCACGGCACCGGGTTCGACCCGACACCCAGCGAGATGGCGATCGGCATCGGCGAGAGCATGTGGGCGGCGTCGTATTCCTTGGCCAGCGACTTGTCGCGGATCACCGCCCAGCCTGCCGTCTTCACGACCTCCACGTTGAGGCCGTGCTTGGAATAGAAGCCCATCGGGTGGGCCATGATGATCGGCGTGGCGCAGGTGATGGGGATGAAGCCGACCTTGAGGTCCTTCTTCTCCGGGGCACCTCCCTGGGCGAAGGCTTCGCGCGCCGCCGCGAGCGGCAGCACCGAGGAGATGGCGGCCATCGCCGTCGAGGCGCCGACCGTCTTCAGGAACTGGCGGCGCGCGGCATCGACCGGAAAGACGGCGCGCAGGACGGCGGCGTCGACGACGCGGTTCCAGCGATCCTCCTCGGCCGTCGGCACGGCGCTCGCGGTCAGGCGGGCATGGTCGGCCTCGGCATGGTTGCCGCCGCAGCTGCAGCCCCGGCCCAGCAGGGTCTTGGGGTCGAACGGGTCCTTGAACATGAAGAAGCCTCCTCCTTGGTCTTGGCGCCGGGGGCGCTTGGAGGCTGTGAAGGCAAGGTGCGTGCCAGTGGCTTCAGAAGTGCGGAAATGCGGGGCAAATCGCTGGTCGAGACGACAACTGCGCAAAAAAGCGGCACAGGCTCGCGATTCGTATTGCGGAATTTTGCGATTCGAATCTTAACGCTGGGGATTAAAATCATGGAATCCCTGACTCTTTCCCCGATTTCCGCTCCATTTCTTATTGCGCCGGGACTCACCCTTATGGCAGGCTACGGGTTGTGGGTTGTTGGGTGCCCACCACGATATGTCGGCCACCCGCCACGAGAATGGCTCATCCGGAGCCGCAGGGCGGAATGGTTGGGGAGTGGGTCGATGGCGTTATCGCGACACGAGCGGACCAGACGGAAAGCCGACCTGAACCCGCTCGAAATGATCGAGAAGGTCGTCTCGGCTAACGACTGGCCCTTCGACAGGACATCTGACCGGGAAATCGCCGTGGAGGTCGCGGGTCGCTGGTGCGACTACCGCATGTTCTTCAGTTGGCGCGACGACGTCGAGGCGCTGCACTTCACCTGCGCCTACGATGTCCGCATCCCGCAGGAGCGGCACACCGACATCCATAGCCTGCTGGCGCTGATCAACGAGAAGATGTGGCTGGGTCACTTCGATCTTTGGACCGAGGAAGGCCTGCCGATGTTCCGCCACGCCATCCCGCTGCGCGGGACCAACGGCCTGATCGCCGAACAACTCAATGACCTCGTCGAGGTGGCCATCACCGAGAGCGAGCGCTTCTACCCCGCCTTTCAGTACGTCGTGTGGGCCGGCAAGTCGCCCGCCGACGCGTTGACCGCCTCGATCCTCGAGACGGTCGGCGAAGCCTGAGCAGACAAGGACCTTCCGACGCCCCCTCTCGTAAAAAGACCATAAAAAGTCTCTCGTTCGGATTGTCCCCAGCGGCGCCGGTCCCCCCAGGACCGGCGCCGCGACCATTCTGGGGTCACGCCGCGGCCGGTCCCCCGCTATAACGGTCGCCCTCATGATGACCCTGCTCGCGATCCCCTATCCCGAGATCGATCCCGTCCTGGTCCAGCTCGGACCGTTCGCCATCCGCTGGTACGCGCTGGCCTACATCGCGGGCCTGGTGATCGGCTGGCAGGTGATGCGTCGCGTCTGCGAGCAGCCGCCCAAATTGCTCTCGCCCGCCAAGATCGACGACTTTCTCCTCTGGGCCGCGCTCGGCGTCATCCTCGGCGGGCGGCTGGGCTACGTGCTCTTCTACAAGCCGGGCTACTACCTCACGAACCCGCTGGCCGCGCTCACCGTGTGGGAAGGCGGCATGGCTTTCCATGGCGGGCTGCTGGGCGTGATCGCCGCCATCCTGCTCTTCGCGCTGCGCAACAAGACCGACCCGTTCATGCTGTCGGACCTCGTGGCGATCGTGGCGCCGACCGGCCTGTTTTTCGGCCGCCTCGCCAACTTCATCAACGGCGAGCTGTGGGGGCGCGCGAGCGACGTGCCGTGGGCCATGGTGTTCCCGCGCGGCGGGCCGCTGCCGCGCCATCCCAGCCAGCTCTACCAGGCCTTCTTCGAGGGCGTGCTGCTCACCATCGCGGTGGTGCTCGTCTGGAAGCTCACCGACGGCCGCCGCCGTCCCGGCCTGCTGACCGGCGTGTTCTGCGCGGGCTACGGCATCGCGCGCATCGTGGGCGAGATCTTCCGCGAGCCCGACGCGCATCTCGGCTTCCTGCTGGGGCCGCTCACCATGGGCATGTTGCTGTCGCTGCCGGTCCTGCTGTTCGGCGCCTTTCTGATCTGGCGCGCGTATCGCAAACCCGCGCTCCCGTGAGCACCGAGCTCGGCCGCCTGATCGCGAGCCGCATCGCGCTCACCGGCCCGATCTCGCTGGCCGACTTCATGGGCGAGGCGCTGGGCCATCCCCGCCTCGGCTACTACCGCCGCGCCGTGCCCGTCGGCGCCGCCGGCGACTTCACCACCGCGCCCGAAATCTCGCAGATGTTCGGCGAGTTGATCGGTGCGTGGCTGGCCGAACGCTGGCTGGCGATGGGCAGCCCCGCGCAGGTGCGACTCGTCGAGCTGGGGCCGGGTCGTGGCACGCTGATGGCTGACGCGCTGCGCGCCACCGCTTCAGTACCGGGCTTCCACGCCGCGATCGATCTTCACCTCGTGGACACCAACGCGCCGATGCGCGAGGCGCAGCGCAATGCGCTCTCGAAACACGAGCCGACGTGGCACGAGCGTTTCGACGAGGTCCCAGCAGGTCCGCTGCTGCTGGTCGCCAACGAATTCTTCGATGCGCTGCCGGTGCGGCAGTTCCATCGCACGGACAAAGGCTGGCGCGAGCGCATGGTGGGCCTGGGTGACGACGGCGGGCTGCGCCTCGCGCTGGCACCCGGTGCGACGCCCTTCGCGTCGCTGCTGCCCGAGGCAACCGTCGGCGCCGAGGCCGAGCTCTGCGAGGCGGGCCGCGCGATCGCCGCCGCGATCGGCGCGCGCGCGCGCGAGCAGGGCGGCTGGGCGTTGATCGTCGACTACGGGGCGGAGAGCGCGGGCCATGCCGCCTCGCTGCAGGCCGTGCGCGGCCATCGCGGCGCGGACATTCTCGACCGGCCGGGCGAGACCGACCTCAGCGCCCATGTCGACTTCGCGGCGCTTGCGGTCGCAGCCGGTGTGCCGTCCTTCGGCCCCGTGAGCCAGGGCGAGTTCCTGCGCCGCCTCGGCATCCTCCAGCGTGCAGAAACCCTGAAGCGCCGCGCGGCGCCCGAGCAGGCGCGCGGCATCGATGCGGCATCGGCTCGCTTGATCGCCCCCGACCAAATGGGCACCCTCTTCCGCGTGCTGGCGCTCGGCGACGGCAAGAGTTCTCCGCCCGCCGGCTTCTCGGATACTCGTACATGATCCAGGCCCAGACGCTCGCCGACCTCGATGGGGTTCAGCATCGCTTCTTCACCCGGCAGGGCGGCGTCTCTGCCGGCCTCTATTCGTCGCTGAATTGCGGCTACGGATCGGGCGATTCGCCCGACAACGTGCGCGAGAACCGCCGCCGCGTGGCCGATCAGTTCGGCCTCGGCGAGCCCGACCTGCAGACCGTGCACCAGATCCATTCGACCGACGTGCTGACCGTGGCCGACGACCGCTGGAGCTCGCCCGGCGCACCGAAAGCCGACGGTCTCGTGACCGACCGGCCGGGCGTCGTGCTGGGCGTGCTGGCCGCCGACTGCGCGCCCGTGCTGCTGGCCGACAACGAAGGCGGCGTGATCGGTGCCTGCCATGCCGGATGGAAGGGCGCGCTGGGCGGCGTCGCCGACGTCACGGTCGCGGCGATGGAGAAGCTCGGCGCGAAGCGCGAGCGCATCCGCGCCGTGATCGGCCCCTGCATCGGGCCGGCCTCCTATGAAGTGGGGCCGGAGTTCCCCGCGCCGTTCCTCGCGCAGGACTCCGCCAACGAGCGCTTCTTCCGGGCCGCCGCGCGTGCCGGCCACTTCATGTTCGACCTGCCGGGCTATCTCCTGCACCGCATCGCGCGCAACGGCGTGGCGGTGGCGGCGACGGGCCACGATACGCTCAGCGGCACAGACGACTTCTTCAGCTACCGGCGCAACACGCTCCAGGGCGTGCGCGACTATGGTCGCGGCCTGTCGGCGATCGCGCTTCGGGGCTGAGGCGAGCACGCCGTGCCCTACCTGATCATCCTGATGTTCTGCTGCCTGCTGGGAATCGTCGCGACATGCGCCATGTTGTGACGTTTCTTCTCCTGCTCGGGCTCGCCGCCTGCGTGAGCCCGCCGCGGCCCTTCGAGCACGACTCCTCGCAGGTCTCCACGCGGCGGCCGGTGACCAACAAGGTCGAGGTCGCCGTAGCGGCCCCGCGCAACATGCCTCCCGGCATGGGCCAACGAGTCGCCGCCGCACTGGCCGTCGAGCTGCACTCCTACGGCATCACCGCCACCGTCGCGCCGGCCGAGGCGCCGATCCAGGTCGAGGGCGTGATGAGTACGCGCGACGCCGACATGTCGATCGAAGTGCAGGTCGACTGGCGCATCGCCGGCCGGCCCAAGGGCGAGGAGCCAACGACCGTCAAGACGCGCGCGCAGCCCACAGACTATGCCGAGCAGAGCGAGCGGCTGGTGTCGCGCATCGCCCAGCAGGCCGCCCCCAAGGTCGCGACCTTGGTCGGCAAGCCGCCGACCTTCATCCCGCGCGCGCCGGGCCAGATCGCGGCCGGCGTCACCATCCCCTACGAGTTCCCCGTCGAGCTCGCGTCCGACCAGTCGCTCGCCGCCCAAGCGGCGGCCGCGAGCCGGGACGGCAGCCAGCCGGTCGCGACGAAGCCCACGGAACCCGCCAAGCCCGCCGAGCCGCAGGTCAAGGTGCTGGTCGCCACCGTCACCGGCGCGCCGTCCGACGGCAACCGCCAGCTCACCTCCGGCATGCGGCGCGCACTGGGCTCGAGCAAGATCGTGCTGGTCGACGCCGCGGAGAGCGATGCCTTCACCGTCACCGGCACCGTCGACCTCAAGCAGGTCGACGATCGCACCGGCCGGCTCACCGTGAAGTGGGTGGTCAAGGATCCGGCGGGTCGGAGCGTCGGCGACATCGAG
This sequence comes from Reyranella sp., assembly GCA_004296815.1. Lineage (GTDB taxonomy): Bacteria > Pseudomonadota > Alphaproteobacteria > Reyranellales > Reyranellaceae > Reyranella. The sequence continues at coordinate 5,277 of SCVT01000668.1, forward strand.
CAGTCCAATCCGGTGCCGATGGCCGCCGCACGCGGCTCCTGGGCGGGATTCGGCGACATTGTCGCCTCCGCCGCATCGGAGGGCGTGCTCGAACTGCTGGAGAGGGCGATCAACCGTCCGCGCTGAGGTCCGCATTCGTCGTGAATCGGCTTGTCAGAGGGGGGTTCCGGGCTGCTACTGTCCGCGAGGGACGGCTCGATTCTTGCAAGCTTGCGCAGGCAGGGACCGGCCGAAGGACAGGGAGTCTTAAGGACATGCTTTCATTCAGGAAATCCGCGCTCGCGCTCGTCGCGGCGGCAAGTGTCGGCGCCATGGTGGCGGCACCGGCCAGCGCGCAGACCCTCAAGGTCGTTATGCATTCGGACGTGAAGATCCTCGATCCGATCTGGACCACCGCCTACATCCAGCGAAACCACGGCTACATGGTGTGGGACACGCTCTTCGCGATGGACGAGAAGTTCGACGTGAAGCCGCAGATGGTCGAGAAGTACGACGTCTCCGCCGACAAGCTCACCTGGACCTTCACGCTGCGCGACGGCCTTGAGTGGCACGACGGCAAGCCCGTCACCGCCGAGGACTGCGTCGCCTCGATCAAGCGCTGGTCGGCGCGCGATTCGATGGGCCAGAAGATGATGGGCTCCGTCGCCAGCCTCGAGGTCGTCGACGCCAAGACCTTCAAGATGAACATGAAGGAGCCCTACGGCCTGGTGCTGCAGTCGCTCGGCAAGCCGTCGTCCAACGTGCCCTTCATGATGCCGAAGAAGACGGCCGAAACCGACCCGATGCAGCAGATCAAGCTCGAGGACGTGATCGGCTCTGGCCCGTTCGTCTTCAAGGCCGACGAGTGGAAGCCCGGCGAGAAGATCGTCTACGTCAAGAACGCCAAGTACAAGCCGCGCAGCGAACCCGCCAACGGCCTGGCCGGCGGCAAGGTCGTCAAGGTCGACCGCGTCGAGTGGCTCGCCATGCCCGACGTGCAGACCCAGGTCGGCGCGCTGCAGAACGGCGAGATCGACATGATCGAATCGCCCGGCCACGACCTTCTGCCGCTCCTGGCGAAGGACAAGAACATCAAGCTGCTGAGCTTCAACCCGACCGGCAACCAGTACACGTTCCGCTTCAACAGCACGGCCAAGCCCTTCGATAACGCGAAGATCCGCCACGCCGTGTTCGTCGCCTTCGCCCAGGAGGACTTCCTCAAGGCCACGATCGGCGATGCGCAGTGGTACAAGGTCTGCAAGGCCCCGTTCGTCTGCGGCACGCCGCTGGAGACCAACGCCGGCATGGCCGACGTGCTGAACGGCAACGCCGCCAAGGCCAAGCAGCTCCTGACCGAGGCCGGCTACGACGGCACGCCGATCGTGCTGATGCACTCGACCGACCTGCAAGTGCTGACCAACCTCGCCCCGGTCGCCAAGGCGCAGATGGAGCGCGCCGGCTTCAAGGTCGAGATGGTGTCGATGGACTGGCAGACGCTGGTCGCTCGCCGCGTCAAGAAAGACCCGCCGAACGCCGGCGGCTGGCATGCCTTCCTCACCTCGTGGGTGGCGGCCGACATCCTGAACCCGGTGATGGCCGGCTTCTTCAACTCCGCGTGCGACAAGGCGATGTTCGGCTGGCCGTGCGACGCCACGATCGAGAAGTTCCGCGACCAGTTCGCCAAGGAAACCGACCCGGCCAAGCAGAAGCAGATCGTCGAGGATCTGCAGAAGTACTGGGTCGACCATCCGACGCACATCAACGTCGGCCAGTGGTACGCGCCGCTGGCGCGCCGCGCCAACATCGACGGCAACCTGACCGCGCCGGTGCCGGTGTTCTGGAACGTCACGAAGAAGTAGGTCGATACAGCGCGCGGGGCCTTCGGGTCCCGCGCGCCCATCGATGAAGGCGGGCTACGGCGCGCCTTCTTCCATGGGGAGCGAAGCAGGAGGGGTAACGATGAAATCCATGATGAGACGCAGCCTTGCTGCGCTCGCCGCAGGAGCGATCCTGGCCGGCGCCGGACCGGCGCTCGCCCAGGGCAAGGTCCTGAAGTTCGTGCAGAACGGCAACCTGACGATCCTCGATCCGATCCTGACGACCGCCTACGTCACCCGTAACCACGGCTACTTCATCTACGACACGCTGTTCTCGTCCGACGAGAACAACGCCGTGAAGCCACAGATGGTCGACAAGTACGAAGTGTCGCCCGACAAGACGGTGTGGACCTTCACCCTGCGCGACGGGCTGGAGTGGCACGACGGCAAGCCGGTGACCTCGGAGGACTGCGTCGCCTCGCTGCAGCGCTGGGGCAAGCGCGACGCGATGGGCAGCAAGCTCATGGACTTCGTCAAGGAGTTCAAGGTCGTCGACGCCAAGACCTTCCAGATGGTGTTGAAAGAGCCGTACGGCCTCGTTCTCGACACGCTCGGCAAGCCGAGCTCGAACGTGCCGTTCATGATGCCCAAGCGCATCGCCGAGACCGACGCCTTCAAGCCGATCGACAGCCAGATCGGTTCGGGGCCGTTCATCTACGTCAACGCCGAGTCCAAGCCCGGCGAGAAGCACGTCTACAACAAGAACACGAAGTACAAGCCGCGCGCCGAGCCCGCCTCCGGCCTGGCCGGCGGCAAGGTCGCCAAGGTCGACCGCGTCGAGATCATCGAGCTGCCCGACCCGCAGCAGCAGGTGAACGCGCTGATCGCCGGCGAGATCGACCTGATCGAGCAGCTGCCGCACGACCTGATCCCTCTCCTCAAGAAGGAGAAGGGCGTCACCCTGGTCGACTGGAACCCGCTCGGTCACGTCTTCATCATCCGCTTCAACCACCTGGTGAAGCCGTTCGACAATCCCAAGATCCGGCTGGCCGCGCTCCATGCGATGCGCCAGGAGGACTACCTCAAGGCCACCGTTGGCGAGCCTGAGTACTACAAGGTCTGCCCGGCCGCCTTCATCTGCGGCACGCCCAACGCCTCGGACAAGACCAACGGGCTGCTGATCAAGCCTGACTTCGAGAAGTCGAAGGCGCTCCTCAAGGAGGCCGGCTACGACGGCACGCCGATCGTGCTGATGCAGTCGACGACGCTGCCGGTGCTGACCAACATGGCGCCGGTCACCAAGTCGCTGCTCGAGCAGGGCGGCTTCAAGGTCGACATGCAGTCGATGGACTGGCAGACGGTGGTCAGCCGCCGTACCAGGAAGGAGCCGGCCGACAAGGGCGGCTGGAACGTCTTCCATACCTTCTCGGTATCGGCCGACGCACTGAACCCGATCTCCAACTCGTATTTCGTCGCCAACGGCGAGAAGTCCTCGTGGTTCGGCTGGCCGACCGATCCGCAGATGGAGAAGATGCGCGACGACTACGCCAAGGAGACCGACCCCGCCAAGAGCAAGGCACTGGCCGAGGCGATCCAGTTGCGCGCGATGGAGACCGCGCAGTTCGGCTGGCTTGGCCAGTGGTATGGTCCCGGCGCCTCGCGCGCCAACGTCACCGGCTGGCTCAAGGCGCCGGTGCCGGTGATGTGGAACATCGAGAAGAAATAGCGTCTACGTCGTCCCGGGCGGACCTGCCGCCCGGGACGACGTTTTGATTGGGAACCCATGCTCGATTTCATCGCCCGTCGTATCGTCGCCATCATCCCCGTGCTCGCGGTGGTGGCTGTCTTCGTCTTCCTCATGTTGCGGCTGACGCCCGGCGATCCCGCCGCAGTCATCGCCGGCGACAACGCCACCTCCGACCAGATCGCCGACATCCGCACCAAGCTCGGCCTCGACGAACCGCTTTGGACGCAGTTCGCCATCTGGATCGGCAACATCCTCCAGGGCAACTTCGGCGAGAGCTACTTCTTCAAGAAGACCGTGGCCGAGCTGATCGCCCAGCGCATCGAGCCGACGCTCGCGCTGGCGATCTGCACGCTGGTCTTCGCCGTCAGCGTCTCGGTGCCGATCGGCGTGCTCGCGGCCTACCGCCAGGGCTCGATGCTCGACCGCGTCGTCATGGGCTTCTCGGTGGTCGGCTTCTCTGTGCCGGGCTTCGTGATCGGCTACTGCCTGATCTACATCTTCGCCATCGAGCTCGGTTGGCTGCCGGTCCAGGGCTATGTCCGCATCGGCGTCGACTTCTGGAAGTTCCTCGAGCGCATGATATTGCCCTCGCTCACCTTGTCGGTGGGCTTCATCGCCCTGATCTCGCGCATCACCCGCGCCTCGGTGCTCGAGGTGCTTAACGAGGATTACATCCGCACCGCGCGCGCCAAGGGCCTGTCCAACCGCGTGGTGCTGATGCGCCATGCGCTGCGGAACGCCGCCGTGCCGATCCTCACCGTGATCGGCCTCGGCATCGCCATCCTGATCGGCGGCGCGGTCGTGACAGAGAGCGTGTTCGGCCTGCCCGGCCTCGGACGCCTGACCGTCGAGGCCGTGCTTTCCCGCGACTTCCCGACCATCCAGACCGTCATCCTGATGTTTTCGGTGGTCTACGTCGTGATCAACCTGCTGATCGACATCAGCTACACCATCTTCGACCCGAGGATCCGCTATTGAGCGCCGTCACCGAAGACGTCGTCGACTCCGCCTCCATTGCGGCGGCATCGACCAAGCGCAAGAGCCTGTGGCTCATTGCCATCAAGAACCCGAACGTGATCGTCGGCGGGGCGATCCTGCTGATCATGCTGACGATCGCCGCGCTCGCGCCGTTCCTCGGCACCGTCGATCCGACGCGCATCGATCCGGCCGCGCGCAACAAGAAGCCCGGCACCGAGATCACCATGCGTCTCGACGACGGCCAGACCGTCAAGCGCGTGGCGCTGTTCGGCACCGACAGCCTGGGCCGTGACGTCTACAGCCGCGTCATCTACGGCACGCGCGTGTCGCTCGCGGTCGGCGTCGCGGTGGCCATCATCTCGGTGGCCATCGGCACGGTGATCGGCCTGATCTCGGGCTACGTGCGATGGCTCGACGGGATCATCATGCGCATCATGGATGGGTTGATGGCGATCCCGGGC
>SCVT01000078.1 GCA_004296815.1 Reyranella sp.
CCGAGCGCGGCGGCCAGCTCGGCCTCGTCCTCGAGCAGGGCCAGCAGGCCGCGCGTCACGAAGACATAGTTCTGGACGGCGTGCGCGTTGGGCACGGGCGAATCGAGGACGCCGAACCGGTAGGTGCCGCCGATCGCCGAGGCGGTGAGCAGCCGCCGCCCGACGCGGTCGACATAGGCCTGCAGGGCGGCATCCTGGTAGACCGGGCCGACGATCTTCTCGATGTTGGCCGGCAGGACGATGGTGCCGCTGCCGCTTGCCGTGGCCGCCGAGGTCTGCGGCGAACCGTCCTGCAGGGTGCAGGCCGCGAGACCGGCGAGGAGCGCGCCGAGCGCCAAAATGCGGCGAAAAACCACTGAACCTCCTGGGCCGCTGCGACCTTAGACGTTCGCGCGACGTCGCCGCAACGAGCGCAATGCTGGCATGCCGGCCGCCTCTATGGCAGTGATGGCGGCAGGACACTGGCATGCCGCGTTCAGAAACCCCGCTCCGTTCCGACCTCTTCCCCGAGATCTCGCCGTACGCCAGCGGCATGCTGGCGGTCGACGGCCGGCACACGATCTATTGGGAGCAGAGCGGCAATCCCGAAGGCGTGCCGGTGGTGTTCCTGCATGGCGGGCCGGGGGCCGGGTCGGCGCCGGTGCATCGCCGCTTCTTCGACCCGCAGTTCTACCGCATCGTCGTCTTCGACCAGCGCGGCTGCGGCCGTTCGATGCCGCTCGGCGAGCTGCACGACAACACCACGGGCGACCTCGTGGCCGACATGGAGAAGCTCCGTGCCCACCTCGGCATTCCGCGCTGGCTGCTGTTCGGCGGCTCGTGGGGAAGCACGCTGGCGCTCGCCTACGGCCTCGCCCATCCCGAACGCGTGAGCGGCTTCATCCTGCGCGGCATCTTCCTCGGCGCGCGCTCCGAGATCGACTGGTTCCTGCACGGCATGCGGACGATCTTCCCCGAAGCGTGGCGGGACTTCTCCGAGCATCTGCCGGAGGCCGAGCGCGCCGACCTCCTGGGCAACTACTATCGCCGCCTGATCGACCGCAATCCCGACACCCACCGCCCGGCCGCGCGTGCGTGGAGCCGCTACGAGGCCGCCTGCTCGACGCTCTATCCGACCGTCCGCGCGCCGTTCGAGACCGACCATGGCGGCTTCGCGCTGGCACTGTCGCGCATCGAGGCCCACTACTTCGCACACGGCACGTTCGTCCCCGAAGGCTGGCCGTGGGCCGACCTCGACCGCATCCGGCATCTGCCGGCGACGATCGTGCAGGGCCGCTACGACATCGTCTGTCCGCCGGTGACCGCCGACGCGCTGGCCCGGGCCTGGCCCGAGGCGCGCTATGTCGTGGTGCCCGACGCCGGCCACAGCGCGCTGGAGCCCGGCATCCGCGCCGCGCTCGTCAACGCCACCGAGAGCTACCGGCTCTCGACCAGCGACGACGACCTGTTCGCCCCGCGGTTTCCGTGGGAAGCCGACTAGGCCCGATGTCCATGAAGTCCGTTGAGGGCGTCGATCTCGTCAGCGTCTTCACGTTCGAAGGGCGGGGCGGCAATCCTTGCCCGATCGTCGTCGACGGCCAGCGGCTTGGATCCAGCGCCATGCAGGCGATCGCGCAGCATCACGGCCACGAATCGGGGTTCGTGCTGCCAGCGACGTCCAAGGAATATGATTTCAGCTTCCGCTTCTGGGTCCCGAACCACGAAATGGAAATGTGCGGCCACGCGACAATCGGTGCGCTGTGGCTGCTGGCGTCGAAGAACGTGCTACCGAGCGACGTCGTTCGTGTCGAGACGCGCAGCGGGCCCGTCACGGGCTTCGTACGACGCGACGCTGATGCCGGCGCCTCGGTCGAGATCACCCAACCCGCGGGCAAGGTGACGGCGCTCTCGGCATCGCAGACTGAGGACGTCATGGCGGTGATGGGCCTGTCGCGCGACGACATGCTCGACCTGCCGATCCAAAACGCTGTCACGTCGCGCGTGAAGACGATCGTGCCGATCAAGGACGTGGGCCGGCTGAACGCCTTGAAGAGCAACATGCAGGCCGTCGAAGCGCTCTGCAATCGCATCGGCTCGACCGGCCTCTACCCCTACGCGATCAACGATAGCCGGACGCAGAGTTTCGACGCGCGTCAGTTCCCCAGGTCTTCGGGCTATCCCGAGGATGCCGCCACTGGCATTGCCGCTGCTGCCCTCTCGTTCGGGCTGCTGGCCAACGGCCTGGTCGACAGGAGCGACGCGCCCATCCGGATCTTCCAGGGCCGTGCTATGGGATCCTTGTCCGAGATCGGCGTTCGCCTCGGGTTTGCAGGCGGACGCGCGATCGGGTGCCTGCTCGGCGGCGCCGTCCAACAAATGGAAATGGAGACGAAATGAACGTCGACGTTCCGCCGGAACAGACCGGCGCCGCTGCCTGGTACGGGCCGGAGATCACCAAGCGCGACGACTGGATGATGCCGCTCGCTGCGGCCGAGGTCGCCGAGGTCGAGAACGCGACGCGCGCGCTGGTGGCGCGGAACGCCGACATCGCCGCGATCGCGGCGCGCGATTTCCCGCTGCCGACGCTCGGCCCCAAGCTCAAGGCACGCGTCGTGGGCGAGGTGCTGAACGGCCGCGGCTTCCTGTTGCTGCGCGGCCTGCCGGTCGAGCGCTGGTCGATGCAGGAAGCGGCGACCGCCTTCTTCGGGCTCGGTGCGCATCTCGGCAGCGCGCGCTCACAGAACGGCAAGGGCCACGTGCTGGGCCACGTCCAGGATCTCGGCCTCGACGTCAAGGATCCCAACGTGCGCATCTACCAGACGCACGAGCGGCAGACCTATCACACCGACTCCTGCGACATCGTCGGCCTGCTCTGCCTGAAGACGGCGAAGTCGGGCGGACTCTCGGCGCTGGTGAGCTCGACCACGATCTTCAACGAGATGCGCCGTCGCCGGCCCGACCTGCTGCAGCTCCTGTTCCAGCCGCTCGCCACCGACCGGCGCGGCGAGGTGCCGGAAGGGCAGAAGCCCTACTTCGAGATCCCGGTGTTCAACTGGCACAAGGGCTACCTCACGGCGATCTACCAGCGGCAGTACATCGATTCGGCTCAGCGCTTCCCCGATGCGCCGCGGCTCACGCCGCAGCAGGTCGAGGCGCTCGACATGTTCGATTCACTGGCCAACGACCCCACGCTCAACCTGTTCATGGAGTTCAAGCCGGGCGACGTGCAGCTCGTTCACAACCACACGATGTTGCACGACCGCACCGGCTTCGAGGATTGGCCGGAGCCGGAACGGCGTCGCCATCTCCTGCGGCTCTGGCTGGCGGCCTCCGGCGCGCGGCCGCTGCCGGAGATCTTCGCCCAGCGCTACGGCTCGGTGGCGGTCGGCGACCGCGGCGGCATTATCGTCCGCGGCACCAAGCTCCACGCCCCGCTGGAGGCCGTTTGAGCGCAGTTGACCCGGGCAGGGCGCGTCCCTAAGTGAAGGCCGCCTAAAGAGACCACGAACACAAGGGACAACGTATGGCCAGCGATCCAACCGCGGGCGGCGCCCCGGCGGATATGCCGGTCGAGCCCGAGACCGACCTCGATATTCCGCCCAAGCCCGAGAGCGCCGCCGAGCTGCAGCGCCTTGTGGAGCAACTCCAGGCCGAGAAGGCCGACCTGCAGGACAAGCAGCTGCGGGCGCTCGCCGAGGCGCAGAACGTGCGCCGCCGCGCCCAGCAGGATATCGAGAAGGAGCGCAAGTTCGGCGTCGAGCGCTTTGCGCGCGATGTCCTTTCGGTGGCCGACAATATCGGTCGTGCGCTTCAGGCCCTGCCGCCCGACCTCGAGACGATGGATCCCGCTCTGCGCAACGTGGTGGTGGGCATGCAGGCGACCGAGCGCGAGCTGCAGTCGGTGCTGGAGCGGCATGGCGTCACCCGCGTCGAGGCGATGGGCAAGCCGTTCAACGCCGATTTCCACCAGGCAATGATGGAGATCGAGGACCCCACCGTGCCCGCCGGCACCGTGGTCCAGGAGCTGATCCCGGGCTATCTGATCGCCGGCCGCCTGCTCCGGGCGGCCATGGTCGGGGTGTCCAAGGGCGGCCCCGCGGCGACGGTCGCGAGCAACGAGAACTAGCCTGCCCGGGCGGTCCGGCCAGGCCGGAAATGCCCGTTTCGGTAGCGATTTTGGGTCCCAAGTCCATTGCAGGCGGGCACTTAGGACCTATATAGCCCCTGTCCTGACCCGGTTTTTCCGGCAGGTAACATCGTTTAAGGGGGTCGGTCGGGCGCCTTTGGGGCCTTAGCGACCTGCCGAGGGAAGAGAGTAGAAATCATGGCGAAAGTCATTGGCATCGACCTGGGTACGACCAATTCGTGCGTCGCGGTCATGGAAGGCGGCGACACCAAGGTCATCGAGAATTCGGAAGGCGCGCGGACGACCCCGTCCATGGTCGCCTTCACCGACGGCGGCGAGCGGCTGGTTGGCCAGTCCGCCAAGCGCCAGGCCGTCACCAACCCGCTGAAGACCCTCTATTCCGTGAAGCGCCTGATCGGGCGCCGCTTCGACGACCCGATGGTCGCGAAGGAAATGTCGCTGGTGCCCTTCAAGATCGTGAAGCACTCGAGCGGCGACGCGTGGGTCGAGGCGAACGGCCAGCAGTACAGCCCGAGCCAGGTTTCGGCATTCATCCTGGGCAAGATGAAGGAGACGGCCGAGGCCTATCTCGGCGAGAAGGTCGACCAGGCGGTCATCACCGTCCCGGCCTACTTCAACGACGCCCAGCGCCAGGCCACCAAGGATGCCGGCCGCATCGCCGGCCTCGAGGTCCTGCGCATCATCAACGAGCCGACCGCGGCGGCCCTCGCCTACGGCATGGACAAGCGCAAGAGCGGCACCATCGCGGTCTACGACCTCGGCGGCGGCACGTTCGACGTGTCGATCCTCGAGATCGGCGACGGCGTGTTCGAGGTGAAGGCGACCAACGGCGACACGTTCCTCGGCGGCGAGGACTTCGACCAGCGCGTCATCAGCTACCTCGCGGACGAGTTCAAGAAGGAGCAGGGCATCGACCTGCGCAACGACAAGCTCGCCCTGCAGCGCCTCAAGGAAGCGGCCGAGAAGGCCAAGATCGAGCTCTCCAACTCCAAGGAGACCGAGATCAACCTGCCGTTCATCACGGCCGACGCCTCGGGCCCGAAGCATCTCGTCATCAAGCTCTCGCGCGCCAAGCTCGAGTCGCTGGTCGACGAGCTGGTGCAGCGCACCCTCGAGCCCTGCAAGGCGGCGCTCAAGGATGCGGGCCTGCAGGCCGGGCAGATCGACGAGGTCATCCTGGTCGGCGGCATGACGCGCATGCCGAAGGTCATCGAGGTCGTGAAGCAGTTCTTCGGCAAGGAGCCGGCCCGCAACGTCAACCCCGACGAAGTCGTCGCGGTCGGCGCCGCTGTCCAGGCGGCCGTGCTGAAGGGCGAGGTCAAGGACGTCCTGTTGCTCGACGTGACGCCGCTGTCGCTCGGCATCGAGACGCTGGGCGGCGTGTTCACGCGCCTCATCGAGCGCAACACGACGATCCCGACCAAGAAGAGCCAGACCTTCTCGACGGCCGACGACAACCAGACCGCGGTGACCATCCGCGTGTTCCAGGGCGAGCGCGAGATCGCCGCCCAGAACAAGATGCTGGGCCAGTTCGACCTGGTCGGCATCCCGCCGGCGCCGCGCGGCGTGCCCCAGGTCGAGGTCACGTTCGACATCGACGCCAACGGCATCGTGCAGGTCTCGGCCAAGGACAAGGCCACCGGCAAGGAGCAGCAGATCCGCATCCAGGCTTCGGGCGGCCTCAGCGAGGCCGACATCCAGAAGATGGTGAAGGACGCCGAGCTGCA
>SCVT01000669.1 GCA_004296815.1 Reyranella sp.
GCGCGGCGATCTCCTCGGCGCCGGCTCCTGTGGCACTAAGCCACAGGCGTACGCGCCCCGTCCCTTGGCGGTGATGGAGTTCGTAGCCCCTGGCGACGGTCTCGACCTCGTGCGCGATTCCGTAGTTGCCGGAGTAGAGCAGCACGCAGCTCCCTTCGAGGTCGGCCGGCAACGACTCGGCCTTCACACTCCCCTCGAACGACACCGGCGAGCCGTCGCGCACGAGCGCAATGCGATCGCCCGGCACCCCCGTCTCGTTGAGGCGCCGGCGCTGGTCCTCGCCCAGCACCTCGAAGCCGTCGACCCGGCGGCGCCAGAAGTTGGTGAGCGCGAGCAGCAGACCCAGCGCGCGCGAAGGCCGGTCGCGCGCGGCGATCAGGCATTCGGGATGGAAGTCGGTGATGCGATAGACCAGCCGCCCGCGCCACAGGAACTGCAGAGGTGCCAGCAGATGGATCAGGAAGGGCGGCGAGCCAGTGAACAGGATGCCGTCGGCGGCGCGCAGCCGGCCGAACGCGGCGAACAGCAGGCGAAGGTCGGTCGCGATCGTCCACACCATGCGCCCGATCAGCGAACCGCGCGGCACCGGCCGCGCCGCCAGCCGAATCTCGGTCAGCGTCCCCTTCCCCCTCGCTTCGCGGGTCTCCGAGCGGGCGCCGCTGGCGAGGCCCACGAGCGTGACGTCGTGGCCGTGCTCGGCGAGCGAGCGCGCGCGCATCTGCATGTACTGCCCGACCGCGCCGAAGTCCGGTGGCAGCCAGTCGGCGATGATGACGATCCGGCGCTCCGTCGCGGGATCGAACGGGCTCTGCTCCAGCAGCTCCATCATGCCGCGGCCTCGGCCCGCCGCGACTCCGCGATCGAGCGGTAGAGCTCGGCCATGCGGCGCGCGATCGCCGCCCATCCGTAGTGATCGACGACGTGCTGCCGCCCCGCTTCGCCCTGACGCCGGCAGAGGCCGGGATCGGCGAACATCGTGCGCAGGCCGGCGCCGATCGCCGCCGGCGTCGGCTCGACCACCATGCCGGCCGGCACGTCACGCACGACCTCGGACATGCCGACATCGGGCGTCGCCAGCACCGGCAGGCCGCGGCGCATCGCCTCGAAGGCGGCGATGCCGAAATTCTCCGACAGCGACGTCATCGCGAACAGGCGCGCCGCATCGAACAGCGCCTCCTTGTCGGCACCGGAGACGTGGCGTGCGACGATCGTCACGCGATCGGCGACGCCGAGCTTCTCGGCTTCCGCGGCGAGATACGCGGCGTGGCCCTCGGCATCGGGGCCGGCCATGACCGCGCGCACGCCGGGCGCCGCGGCAAGCCCCGCGATCAGCCGATCGAGCCCCTTCTCCCAGTTCAGGCGGCCGAACGCGAGCACCATCGGCCCGCCGGCGATCGCCGCGGCGATGTCAGGTGAGAGCGCTGCTTGCGAAGGCGGCGGCGGATCGTCGACGCCGTGCGGCACGACCTCGATGCGCGGCAGATGCCAGCCGAAGCTCGCGATGTGCTGCGCCTCTACGGTCGAGGTCGCGTGCACAGCGCCGGCATGCTCGAGGTTGGCGCGGTCGACGAAACGGATCCACGCCTCCTTCACCAGCCTGCTCTTCCGCCGGATCAGCTCGGGCACCAGCATGCCGCGCGGTGAGATCACGTAGGGCACGCCGTGCGCGCGCGCCGCACGTGCACCGGCGAGGATCGGCCAGAGGAACACCGAATGGAGATGGATGGCGTCGAAGCCTCCGGCCGACGCATCGAGCGCGCGCCGCATCGGCGGCGACCAATAGAGCCGCCGCAGCACGCGGCTCGGGAAATATGTGACCTTGACGCCCTCGACGTCGACCGGCGTCCCCAGCGGTACGTCGCTGTCGTCCGGCCCGTCGACGCTGGTCGTGAAGACATGGGTGTCGTGGCCGGCCGTGGCGAGCTCACGGCAGAGCGCGTGGACCGAACGGATCGGCCCGCCGTACCGGACGGCGGGCAGATAGGTCGGAACGACGTGGAGAAGGCGCAACGGCTCGCTCGCAGGGGCTTGATGGACCGGGCCGATTGATAGCATAGCTGTTGCAGGAATGGGCTCCGCGATCGAATGAAGCTCCGCATCGATTTCCGGCCGTCGATCGTGGTGATGCTGCTGGCCCTAGCCGCCGTGCTTTCCTGGGCAGCGACCTGCCTCGTCTGGATCCTCCTTCCCTTCGCGCTGTTCTATTCCCTCCTCCTGGCGCTGGGCGTGGTGGCGCTTGCGCGCATCGCCCGCCTCGAACGCTGGATGGACTGGAACGAGCCCGGCCGGCTGCTGATCCTGGCGCCGCACGAGGACGACTGCGTCATCAGCGCCGGCGGCCTCGGGCTGCGCAACGCACGGCTGGGCGGAGCGACGCGCATCGTCTACCTCGCGCGCGACGAGAATCCCGGCCTGCCCGCACGCCGCGAGGCGGAGGCGCGGGCTGCCTGGAGGATCGCCGGTCTCGGCGAGGCCGATCTCGTCTTCCTCGACCTGATGCCGCCGCTGGAGCGCCGCGACCCGGCCCGG
>SCVT01000670.1 GCA_004296815.1 Reyranella sp.
CGCGAGCTGGCGCCCGACGAGGTCGAGAAGGCCAAGGCCGCCGCACTCGCCTACCAGTTCAAGACCAAATGATCGCCGCGCGCGTGGCGCTGGCGGCGGCGCTCGCCGTCGCGAGTGCCGCCGCGCACGCCCAGCCCAGCGATGCTTCGGACGTGGCGGCGCCGCTGCGCCCGGCCGTCACCGCCTATCGCCAGGGCGACACCGCCACCGCTGAACGCGCGCTGCGCTCCCTCAACACGCCGAGTGCCGACGCCGACGCGTGGCTGGGCGCCATCCTGATCGACCGCGGCGCCCGCGCCGAAGGGCTGAGGCTGATCCAGCGCGCCGCCGATGCCGGCTCGGCCGAGGGCGAGCACCGGCTGGCGCTGATCTACGCCAACGGCGAAGCCGGCATCCCGCGCGACGAAGCGCGCGCCGCGCAGCTCTTCGAGAAGGCCGCCGAGAAGGGCAACCGCCGCGCCCAGCTCAACATCGGCACGATGTACTATCGCGGCCAGGGCATGCCGCGCGATCTCATCCAGTCGCGCGCCTGGCTCGAGAAGGCCGCAGCCGACGGCAACGTCCACGCGATCTACGCGCTGGGCCGCGCGATGGCGGAGAGCGCGCCGCCCGCCTCCGCCGATCCGGCGCGCGCCGCCGATCTCTTTCGCCAGGCCGCCGAGCGCGGACACATGTTCGCCGCCCTGCGCTACGGCATGGCGCTGTCCGACGGCGCCGGCGTCAAGAAGGACCAGGCCGCCGCGCAGCGCTGGTTCGTGATGGCGCAGCAGAACGGCGTGCCCGAGGGTGCGCTGGCGATGGGCGACATGCTGGCGCGCGCGCCGGCCACGCGCGACAAGGCGGCGAACGAGAAGATGCTCAAGACGGCGATCTCCTGGTTCGAGATGGCCGCGAACTCGGGCGTGCCGTCGGGCCAGTTCAAGCTCGCCAACGCCTATCTCGCGGGCTCCGGCGTCGCGCGCGATCCCGGCCAGGCGCAGTTCTGGTACGGCCGCGCGGCGCAACAGGGGCTGCCCGAGGCGCAGCAGGCGCTGGGCGTCATGCTGCTGACCGGCACCGCCGGCGCGACCGATCCGGTCGAGGCCTTCAAGTGGCTCTATCTCGCCGAGCGCGGCGGCCATCCCGAGGCGCGCGCGGTGCGCGAAAAGGTCGGCGACAAGGTGCCGGACCGCGACCGCAAGAAGGCCGAGGCGCTCGCCCAGGCCTTCAAACCGATCTCCGAACTGCCGCGCGAGGAGTCGCTGCCCGCCCTCGTGCCGGTGCCGGCCAAGCGCTAGGCACGGGCCATGGATCCGGTGCCGCCTGTCGCACGCCTGGCGCGTCCCGACACGACGCTCGCGGTTTGCCGCGGCGCCTGCCGCCTGATGCGCCAGTCGGGCCGCACGGTGTTGCTGGAACTGCCGCTGCCCGATGGACGCCGCGCCGACATCATGGCGATCGGCGCCACGGGCGAGCTCACCATCGTCGAGGTGAAGTCTTCGATCGAGGACTGGCGCGTCGACCAGAAGTGGCCGGACTATCTCGACTGGTGCGACCAGCTCTACTTCGCCGTGCCGGTCGATTTCCCGCAGGCACTGATCCCCGAAGAGGTCGGGCTGATCGTGGCCGATGCCTATGGCGGGGAGATGCTGCGCCATCCGCCGAAGCGCCCGGTCGCGGCGGCGCGGCGCAAGGCACTGCTGATCGACTGCGCGCGGCTGGCCTCGGAGCGGCTGTCGCGGCTGGAAGATCCGGAGTTCGTCGACTTCGCCTAGGGGATCATGACGCGCGGGGCTGCGTGCGCGGCGCCCGTCGTCTGCCCGCGGCTCGCCTCGGCCATGCGGATGCGCGCATAGGCCATCACCTCGGTCGGCGGACCGACCCTCTCGACCCTGCCGTCCATCACCAGCGCCACGCGATCGGCGATGGCGAGCGGCGCCAGGCGATGGGTGATCATGATCACGGTGCGGCCGCGCGTGCTGCCCTTGAGCTGGCGGAGCAGCTGCTCCTCGGTCGCGGGATCGAGCGCGCTGGTCGCCTCGTCGAGGATCAGGATGCGCGGATTGCGGATCAGCGCGCGGGCGATACACAGGAGCTGGCGCTGGCCGGTCGAGAGCCCCTGCCCGCGCTCGCCCAGCACCGTGTTGTAGCCCTGCGGCAGGCGTTGGATGAAATCGTGCGCGCCGACGAACTTGGCGACGGCGACGACGCGGCCGGGATCCTTGTCGGCCACGCCCATGGCGATGTTCTCGCGGACCGAGCCGGTGAAGAGCTGGACGTCCTGCGGCACGGCGCCGATCTGCGCGCGCAACTGTGCCGGCGAAATGTGGGCGATGTCGGTGCCGTCGACCAGCACGCGGCCGTCGGTCGGCAGGACCAGCCCCTGCACCATGTTCGCGATCGTGGTCTTGCCCGAGCCCGAGGGACCAACGATGCCCAGGATCTCGCCCGCGGCGACGGCGAGGTCGGCCTCGCGCAGGATGGCCGGCCCGCGATCCTCGGCGCGATAGGTCACGCGCTCCAGCGTGATGTCGCCCTGCAGCGGCGGCATGGGCGCGAACTCGCCGGGCGGCGTCTCGGCGGTCTCGCGCATCAGCTCGTCGATGCGCTTGAAGGCGGCGCCGACCGCCTGGAGCTGATGCCAGGCGCCGGCGAGCTGGCGCATCGGCTGCAACGCACGCGCCGCCAGCATGTTGGCCGCGATCAGCGCACCGATCGTCAGCCGCTGGTCGGCGATCTCGGCCACGCCGATCACGACGATGGCGAGCGAGGCCACGAGCTGCAGAGTGCCCGAGGCGCTGGCGGCGATGTTGGCGAGGTTGTTGGCGCGCAAGCTGGTCCGCGCCGACTGCTCGACCCGCGCCTGCCAGCGCTTCTCGACCTCGGCCTCCAGCCCCAGCGCCTTGATGGTGGCGGCGTTGGCCACCGTCTCGGTGAGCGTCGAGCTCTTGGCGGCGAGCGCCTGGAAGCTCTCGTCGGCCAGGCGCCGCTGCGCGCGATGGGTGGCCAGCGAGACGCCGACCAGCACAGGGATGGCGACCGTGGCCACGATACCGAGCGTCGTGCTGATCGCGAAGGTCGCGATCAGGAAGAGCACGACGAAGAGGAGGTCGATCGCCAGCACCGGCATCTGGCCGGTAAAGAAGGAACGCAGCACGTCGAGCTGCCGCAGGCGCTCGGCGATGATGCCCGACGGCGTCCGCTCGAAGTGGCGCCATGGCAGCGCCATCAGATGGTGCAGCACTTCCGCGCTCATCAGCGCATCGAGGCGCGCCCCGGTCCGCGCCGACAACCAGCCGCGCGTCACCCTGAGGCCGAAGTCGGCGGCGTAGGTCAGCAGCATGCCGACGCAGAGCACCGTCATGACCGACGAGATGCCCTGCGGCGGATGGCGGCCGATCACGGTGTTGATCACCAGCATCATGAAGAGCGGCGTGACCAGGCCCAGCACGTTGATCAGGAACGAAGTGGCCGCGAGCTTCAGCATCACCGGCCGCACCCGCGCCCACAGCGGCGCGTACCAGTGCTCGGGCGCCTCGCGCAGCAGCGGCTCGCGCAGCAGCAGGGCGCGCGAACCCAGCGTCGCCACCTCCTCGGCCGAGAGATGCCAGACGCGACCCTCGACCACGTCGAGCACCGTCCAGTGGCCGGCGCGGCCCGACACGACGACATGTGCCGGCTCGCCGGGCGCCAGCAGCGCGAAGGGCAACGGCAGATCGTCGAGACGGACGGACGCGAGATCGACCGCCTGGCTTTCGAGGCCAAGGCGCGTGCCTGCGGTCAGGAAGGCGGACTCGTCGAGGCCGGCGGCCGGCACGGCGGCCAGGCGGCGCACGTCGGCCTCGCTGACGGGACGGCCCACCTGCTGGGCGATGTAGAGCAGGGCCCTCATGAGGGAATCGACACGGGCCCGGCCCGCATCGTCCCAGACGGACTGCTGGAAGCCGCCGTTCTCAAGGGGAGCCATCCCCAGAGACTACCAGAAATACGCGTAGATTCAATTATTTAGGCGTATTTCCTCACGTACGAAAGACAAAGGGCGCGCCCGCTCGCGCGGACGCGCCCTCGATCTGGTCGTACGCCGCGCTTACTTGGCGCCGAAAGCGCGCTTCAGCTCGGTCACGAGGTCGGTGCGCTCCCAGGAGAAGCCGCCGTCCTTCTCGGGCTTGCGGCCGAAATGGCCGTAGGCGGCAGTGCGCTTGTAGATCGGCTTGTTGAGCTGCAGCGAGCGGCGGATGTTGGTCGGGCGCAGCGGGAAGAGATCCGCCAGCACCTTCTCGATCTTGCGCTCGTCGACCTTGCCCGTGCCTTCGGTGTTCACATAGACCGACATCGGGTCGGCGACGCCGATCGCGTAGGCCACCTGGATCAGGCAGCGGTCGGCGAGGCCCGCGGCCACGACGTTCTTGGCGAGGTAGCGAGCCGCGTAGGCGGCCGAGCGGTCGACCTTGGTCGGGTCCTTGCCCGAGAAGGCGCCGCCGCCATGCGGGGCGTAGCCGCCGTAGGTGTCGACGATGATCTTGCGGCCGGTCAGGCCGCAGTCGCCGTCGGGACCGCCGACGACGAAGTTGCCGGTCGGGTTGACGAAGAAGTCGGCGGCCTTCTTGGGCATCCAGCCCTTGGGCAGCGACTTCTCGACATGGCTCGCGATCATGTCGCGGATCATGCCGGAGTTGTACTTCTTGCCCTTGGCGTTGGTCTCACGATGCTGCGTCGAGACGACGACCTTGGTGGCGCCGACGGCCTTGCCGTTCACGTAGCGCACCGTCACCTGGCTCTTGGCGTCGGGCTGCAGGTCGGCGAGCTCCCCTGAGCGACGGGCCTTGCTCAGCACCTCGAGGATCTTGTGCGAGAAGTAGATCGGGGCCGGCATGAACGAGCCCTTCTCGTATTCCTCGCTGTCGCGGCAGGCGAAGCCGAACATCAGGCCCTGGTCGCCGGCGCCTTCCTGCTCACCCTGGTTGCCGCCCTTCTTCTTGGCATCGACACCCATGGCGATGTCGGGCGACTGGCCGTGCAGCAGCACCTCGACGTCGGCACCGTGGTAGGAGAAGCCGTCCTGGTCGTAGCCGATGTCGCGCACGACCTCGCGCGCGATCTCGGTCAGCGCCTCGCGGTTCACCACGGCATGCTTGCCGTACTTCTTCATGAAGGGCGCCGAGGCGCGGCCTTCGCCGGCGATCACGATCTTGTTCGTGGTGACCAGCGTCTCGCAGCCGAGGCGGGTGTTGGAATGGCTGTCGTCGGCGATGCCGAGCTTGATGTCGTTGGCGATGAAGGCGTCGAGGATCGCGTCCGAGATCTGGTCGCTGACCTTGTCCGGATGGCCTTCGGAAACCGACTCGCTGGTGAAGATATAGTCCTTGAGCGCCACAGCACCCTCCACGGTTGTCACTGGACTCCCGGGCAGGGCGGATGGGCCGCCTACGTCCGGCTTAGCCTTTGTTTGCGCGGTGGCAAGTCGTCCAAATCCGTCCGCGTCGGCTCCGGTCTTCCAGGGAAAGGAAGGCGAAGCCGCGGCCCGCTAAAAACTCCAAAAGACGGTGGAAATCAAGGGGTCCGCGACCCCGTGCCCGTGGCTTTTCGAAGTCCGGCCGACGCCGGCCCCTTCAGCGGCCCTTGCGGCCGCCCAGCACCTCGGCATGGCTGGCCGCACCCACGGCCTTGACCATCTCGAAGATGCGCTTGCGCACGCGGCTCTCGCGGATCTTGTAGTAGGCGCGCACCAATTCGAGCGTCTCGCGCTTGATCAGCGGATCCTTCTCCTGCTCGAAGGGCGTGGCGGCCTCGCCGAAGCCCTTGCGGCCGCGGCCCGACATCGGCCGGCCGGCGAGCGCGTTCGAGGGCATCTCGTCGAAGAAATACGACACCGGCACGTCGAGCACCTTGGCGAACTCGAAAAGACGGCTGGAGCCGATGCGGTTGGAGCCGCGCTCGTACTTCTGAATTTGCTGGAAGGTAAGGCCGACCGCCGTCCCGAGCTTCTCCTGGCTCATGCCGAGAAGCGTGCGCCGCTGGCGCATGCGCGCACCGACGTGCACGTCAACCGGATGCGATCTTGCCATGGGTCCCCATCCTTCACAGTTCAATTGCCGAGATAAACGTTAAATCGGTCCAAATTGGTGCCGACCCGACCCACGCAGCCGAACTAAGTCCTTGTCTCTGCAAATATGCATATCTAAACGCGCGAGCTGCATATCACTTTAGCTACTGTCGCGCATAATGCAAGCTGAACCTTGCGCGTTAACACACTGTTTTTCTAAGCATTTTCAGTCTTAGAGAAACGAACTGCGAAACCGAGAACGCCGGCCGCGACGGCCAGTAGGGCCAGGAAGGTCCAGTCGCCCCAGCGCCCGTACGGCGTGGGCTCCCGAGCCGCCGGGAGCCGATGGTCGATGATTCCCTCCTGCCGCATGTCGAGCGCCACGAGCACCCGGCCGTAGGCGTCGATCACAGCCGATACGCCCGTGTTCGCAGCGCGGATCATCGGCAGCCCCTCCTCCACCGCCCGCACGCGGGCGCTCACGAGGTGCTGGTAGGGGCCGCTCGACAGGCCGAACCAGGCATCGTTGGTGACGTTCAGCAGCCAGCGCGGACGCGGGCCGGGCCCGGTGACGGCGGCGGGAAAGATCACCTCGTAGCAGATCACCGGCGAGAAGGACGGCAGGCGCGGCAGCTCGAGCGTGGTGCGGCCGGCGCCGACCTCGAACGAGCCGCGGCCGATGGCGCCAGAGACGGGCGCGAGCTGCTTGTGGAAGGGGATGTACTCGCCGAGCGGCACGAGATGGACCTTGTCGTAGTGCGCGACGATCTCGCCCGCGGGATCGATCACCAGCAGCGAGTTCCATACACCGTCTTCGCGGCGGCCGGTGCCCCGGGCCGCACCGGTCACAAGATAGCCACCGGGCGGTGCCGCCGAACCGAGGATCGGCAGCGACGGCGTGCCCGGCTCGATGATGAAGGGCGGCGCCGTCTCGGGCCAGATCACCGCCGAGAGCCCGTCGAATCCCGCGCGCCGGCTCATCGACACCAGCTTGTTCACGAGCTGGGCGCGGTTCTCGGGGCGCCACTTCTGATCCTGCGGCGTGTTGGGCTGGACGATGCGGATCATCGGCCCGTCGCCGGCATCCGGGGGTGGCATGATCGACTGGCCTGCGAAGCCCGCCGCACCGACGACCACGAGCGCTGCGATCGAGGCGCGCCAGCCCGTGACCGGTGCGGCCAGCACAAGGAAGGTGAGAAGCCCGAGGCCGAAGACGCCGAAGAGCGCCACGCTCTGAACCAAGGGCATCGCGAAGGCCCAGACATGGCCCAGCGGATTCCACGGATAGCCCGTGAAGACATGGCCGCGCAGCCACTCCGCCAGCGCCCACGCGATCGCGAGCAGCAGCAGGCGGCTGTAGCGACCGCCGAGCCGAGGCCAGCGGAGCGCCGCCCACTTGGCCGCGCCGGCGGCGAGGCCCGGGAAGAAGCCCAGCACGGCGGACAGCCCGATCACGATCGGGGGTCCGAGCGGGCCATACTCGGCCGGTGGCACGTAGAAGGCCTCGAGGATCCAGTAGGAGCCGACGGCGAAATGGCCGAGGCCCCAGGCCCAGCCGCGCAACAGCGCGCTCTTGGTGGTCGGCGCGCCGTCCCACAGCCAG
The DNA here is from genome assembly GCA_004296815.1 of Reyranella sp. Taxonomy (GTDB): domain Bacteria; phylum Pseudomonadota; class Alphaproteobacteria; order Reyranellales; family Reyranellaceae; genus Reyranella. The sequence continues at coordinate 7,626 of SCVT01000670.1, forward strand.
ACGAAGACGACGATGCCCAGCACGCCGAGCGGCAGCCAGTAGAGCGGCGGCATGGCAAGGGCCGCGAGCGCACCTGACACGAAGGCGACGCCGGCGGCGCGCCAGCCCTTGAGCTTCAGCACGACCAGGCTGGGATCAGGCAGCCGGCGCCGACGGTGTCGTCGGCGGCCGGACACGCAGGCGCCGGATGCGCCTGGGGTCGACGTCGAGGATCTCGAACTCGACGCCGGAAGGATGACGCACGACCTCGCCGCGCTCGGGGATGCGGCCGAGCAGCGAGAAGATCAGGCCGCCGACCGTGTCGATCTCGCGGCGCTCGTCGTCCGACAGCACGCGGCCGATCTCCTGCTCCAGCAGCTCGATCGGCGTGCGGCCGTTGACGTCGATCGTGCCGTCGACGCGGCGCGCCACCGTGGGCGTCTGCGCGACGTCGTGCTCGTCCTCGATCTCGCCCACGATCTCCTCGACCAGGTCCTCGATGGTGAGCAGTCCGTCGGTGCCGCCGAACTCGTCGACGACCAGCGCCATGTGGGTGCGCGAGCGACGCATGTCGAGCAGCATGTCGAGCACCGGCAAG
>SCVT01000671.1 GCA_004296815.1 Reyranella sp.
ACCGCACCTGGACGCGCGATGCGCTGACCGCGCCCGAGGTGATCTCGCTGCAGGCCTTCCGCGATCTCTTTGCCGCGGCGACGCTGCGGCCGGGCGACGAGGCGGGCGTCAGCCAGGTGGCGCTGCTCTTCTCCGACCTGCGCGGCTCGACCGCGCTCTACGAGAAGGTGGGCGATGCCGCGGCCTACAACATGGTGCGCGAGCATTTCGCGCTGCTGGCCTCGATCGTGCGCGACCACGACGGCGCCGTCGTGAAGACGATCGGCGATGCCGTCATGGCCTCGTTCGGCGATCCCGCGCACGCGGTGAAGGCGGCGCTCGCCATGCAGGCGAAGCTGGCGGGCGGGGATCTCGTGCTGAAGCTCGGCGTCCATATGGGCCCCAGCGTCGTCGTGACCCTGAACGACCGGCTGGACTACTTCGGCTCGACCGTGAACATGGCCGCGCGCCTGCAGGGCCAGAGCACGGGCGGCGACATCGTGCTCTCCCGCGCCGTCGCCGACGATCCCGCCGTGCAGGAGATCATCGCCGGGGTCCGCAAGCGCGAGGAAGAAGTGGGCCTCAAGGGCTTCGACCGTCCCGTCGGGTTCGTGCGCCTCGTCGAATAGTTCGCGGGCACTGACCGTCCTTCAAACTTTCACATTTGATCGCTTGCGATGGGACGCGCCGAGGCAGAGGGTTCGCGTGAAGGGAAAGGAGGAATTCAAATGACCGACTTCTCATCGAACTGGATGACGCGACGCCAGGAGGCTTTGGAAACCGGCCTCGATGCCCTGAAGCGCATGTCCGCCTGCAAGACGCCGATTGAGGCGGCGGTCATCTGCAGCGAATGGATGTCGGGCAGCATGACCCGCATCATGGCCGACATGGAAGACGCCCAGAAGGCCACGCAATCGCTGCTCTCGCCGCCGAAGATCGAAACCGCCGAGCCTGCTCCCGTGCATCAGCTCCGCGAAGCGGCCTAGGTCCCGAAGAACGCGCCCATCACCGCCGCGGCTTCGTCGTTGGCCCTGAGGCCCTGCTTCAGGAACCGGGTCATCGAGAAGAAGCCGTGGATCGTGCCGGGATAGTTCACGTAGGTCGTCTTGATGCCGGCATCGATCAGCCGGTCGGCATAGGCGCGCCCTTCGTCGCGCAGCGGGTCGAAGCCCGCCGTCAGCACGAAGGCGGGCGGCAGGCCCTCGAAGCTCTTGGCCAAGAGCGGTGAGAGCCGCAGGTCGGAGAGGTTCGTGCCCGCCGGCACGTAGGCCTTCCAGAACCAGTCCATCAGGTTCTTGGTGAGGAAGTAGCCCTCGGCGAACGCCTTGCGCGAGCCGCTCTCCTTGCTCGAGTCGGTGGCGGGATAGATCAGCATCTGGAAGGCGGGCCCCGCTTCCTTCTGGTCGCGCATCGCCTGGCACACGACGGCCGCCAGCGCACCGCCCGCCGAGTCGCCGCCGACCGCGAGTCGCTTGGGATCGGCGCCGAAGCTCGCGGCGTTGTCGCGGATGTGCCGGAACGTGGCGATCGCATCGTCGGTCGGCGCGGGGAAGGGATGCTCGGGCGACAGGCGATAGTCGATCGAGATCACCTGGCAGCGGCTCTTGTTGGCGAGCCGCCGGCACGTCGAATCGTGCGTCTCGATATTGCCGATCACGAACCCGCCGCCGTGATAGTAGATCAAGGTCGGCAGGCTGCCGGCCGCGACGCCGAGCGGACGGTATTTTCGGAAATGGATCTCGCCGCCGGGACCCATGAAGCCGCCATCGTCGACCTCGGCCACGTCCATGGGCTCGGCCTCGCCGTCCTCCGACATCTTGTCGACGGCGGCGCGGCCGATCGCATGCGGCAGGCTCTCGAGCTTGGGCCGGCCGGCCTTGCTGGCCTCCTCCATGAGGTCGAGCAGCATCCGGGCTTCCTGGTCGAGCATCGTCGGGTCCTTCAGGTCAGAAACGATTTGGCGTGGGCGGCGATGTCGGTCGCGCGTTCCCAGCTCATGCAGAAGCGCCCGCCGGGCACGGTCTTGATCTCGGCATGCGGGCACTTCTGCTGCATCAGGGCGCGGTGCTTGCCGTAGATGAAATGCTCGCCGTAGAGCATCAGGGTCGGGCACTTGAGCCTTTCCATGCCGGCGAGCGTGTCGAAGGTCTTGAGCGCCTGCATGGCCTGCCAGCGGTCGCGGCCGATCTCGAACTGGGCGGTGTTGATGCGGTCCATCCAGTCTTGCGTCGGCTGCATCGGCGCATGCTCGGGATCGTTCGTCAGCAGGAACTCGATGGAGCGCGGCGCCGGGAAGCCGGTGGCGTCCGAGGGACGCACCTTGGCGATGTCGGCGATGTCCTTGGTCGCGGTGGCGTCGTCGCTGAAATAGGGCGTGTTCACCAGCACGACCTTCTTGATCCGGTCGGCGTGGCGCGATCCCAGCGCGATCGAGACCGCGGCGCCCACGGCCTCGCCCAGCGCGAACGCCCCCGTGACGCCGAGGTCGTTCATGGTGTCCACGACACACCGCGCGTAGTCCTCGATGGTGGGCTGCCAGTCGATGTGATCCGAATGCCCGTGGCTCGGATAGTCGATGGCGATCGCCCTGTAGTGCGTCCCCAGCGCCTGCAGCAGCTCGAGCATCAGCGCCGAGCTCTGCTGGTTGATGTGGCTCACCATGACGACGGG
>SCVT01000079.1 GCA_004296815.1 Reyranella sp.
CTGAACACGCTCATGCGCAAGGAGCGGCCGGAGGTGGTGAAGGTCGTGACCTGGGCGGCCGGCAACGGCGACCGCTCGGAGAACGGTGACTACATCTACGGCAAGAAACGCCTGCGCGAGATCGACCGCCGCGTCCGCTATCTCAGCAAGCGGCTGGCCAATGCCGAGGTCGTGGACCCGGCCAGGCGCGCTCAAAGTGGAGCGGCGACCGACCAGGTGTTCTTCGGCGCCACTGTGACCACGGCCAATGCCGAGGACAAGAAGCGCACGGTCAAGATCGTCGGCGTCGACGAAGTCGATCTCGAGAAGGGCCATGTGAGCTGGATCTCGCCGATCGCCAAGGCCCTGATGCGCGCCCACGAGGGCGACGTCGTGCGGCTGCGCACGCCCGCCGGCGAAGAAGAGCTCGAGATCGTGAAGGTCAGCTACATCTAAGGCGCCGCGCCGGGCTGGGTCACTTGCGCTTGAGGTCTGCCAGCAGGCGGTCGACGAAGGCGGGCGAGTAGCCGAGCAGCGCCGCCTCGTCCGACAGCTCCGCTTCGAGCTGGCCGAGTGCCGCGATGAACGAGCCGCCTTTCGCCAGCGCCTTCTCGACCAGGGCGCCCGCCTTCTGCTTGCCCATCTTCTCGGCGAGCAGGAAGGTCGCGCGCTCGGCGAGTACCGCGCCGTCGGTCGCATCCATGTTGGCCTGCATGGCGTCGGCGTCGATCGCGAGGCCGGGCGCGACCTCGGCCATCGCCTGGACCGCCGAACCCAGCGCTTCGACCAGGGCGGCGAGCGTCGGCCATTCGGCCTGCCAGCCGCCCAGCGCCCGCTCGTGCTCCTGCGGCATCGCCGACACGATGGTGGCGGCCAGCATCGGCGCGCGCTGCGCTGCCGCCAGGATCAGCGCCGCTCCCACGGGGTTGCGCTTGTGCGGCATGGTCGAGGAGCCGCCGCGGCCGGGCCCGGAGGGTTCCGCGGCCTCGCCCACTTCGACCTGCATCATTAACGAGATGTCGCGCGCGGCCTTGCCCAGCGCGCCCACGACCAAGGCCGCGTCCTGCGCCAGCGCTGCCACCCGGACGCGCTGCGCAAACCATGGCGCGGGCGGCAGGGCGAGGCCGAGCTGCTTCGCCAGGGTCGTCATCACCTCCGCGGCCTTGGGCCCGAGCGCCGACAGGCTGCCCGACGCGCCGCCGAACTGCACGATCTGGGTTTCGGCGAAGCTCGCCTTGAGCCGACGCGCGGCGCGGTCGATGTCCGACGCCCAGCCGGCGATCTTCTGGCCGAGCGCCAGCGGCGTCGCGGGCTGCAGCAGGGTTCGGCCGAGCGTCGGCGTCGCGCGGTGCCTCTTCGCCAGCGCAGCGAAGGCCGCGACGATACCATCGAGTTCCTTCAGGATCGGCGGCATTGCCTCGCCGACCTGCAGCACCATCGCGGTGTCGAGCACGTCCTGGCTGGTGGCGCCCCAATGGACGTACGCCGCGGCCTCGGCGTCGTGCTTGGCGACCTCGGCCGTGAGCGCCTTGACCAGCGGCACGGTGAGCGTGGCCGTGCGGCGCGCGGCTTCGGCGAGCGACGCGGGATCGTACAGCGCCGGATCGCAGGCCTTGGCGATGATGGGCACGAATTTCCCGGGGATCAGGCCGGCCGCCGCTGCGGCGTGGGCAAGGGCCGCCTCGAAGCGCAGCATGTGGCGCAGGGTCGCCGCATCGGAGAAGGCTTCGGCGGCGAGCGCCGACGAGCCGAGTGCAGCCACCAGGCGACCGGCCATGCGATCAGCTGTCGAAGAAGACGGTCTCGTGGGCGCCGCCGATATGGATCGGCAGACGCCACACGCCCTCGGCATCTCGCTTGGCCAGCAGCGTGCTGCGGCGCGCCGGATCGACCAGCTTCAGCACGGGATCACCAGCCAGCGCCGGATCGCCGTCGAAATAGAGCCGGGTCGCCAGCCGGTTGAGAACGCCGCGCGCGAAGACGGAGATGTTGATGTGCGGCGCCTGCATCCCACCCTGCGGCCACGGCACCGGACCGGGCCGGACGGTGGCGAACCGCGCCGTGCCTGTCGCATCCGTCGAGGCGCGACCAAAACCCTCGAAGCCCGGATCGAGCGGCAGGTTGCGGCGATCCTCGGGATGGTTGTAGCGGCCATGGCTGTTGGCCTGCCAGATCTCGAGCAGGCCGTCGGAGATGAGGACGCCCTCGGCGTCATGGAGGGTGAGCGCCAGTTCGATGCGCTCGCCGGCAACGCCCGCCGGCGCGAGGTCGGCGCGGCAACTGCTGACCAGCGTGCCCCAATAGAACGGCCCGATCGTCTGCGAAGGCGTGAGGCCGTCAGCCATGTTCGTCTTCCATCGGTGTGGCGTTGCGGCCGCGCAACACGATGTCGAAGCGGTAGGCGAGCGCCCACTCGGGCCGGGTCGCCCCGAGGTCGAACGCCGCCTGCAGGCGAGGACGCGCCGCTTCCGGCACCGAGTTGTAGATCGGGTCGATGGCCAGCAGCGGATCGTTGGGAAAGTACATCTGCGTGATCAGCCGTGTCGCGAAGGCCGGACCGAACAGCGAGAAATGGATGTGCGCCGGCCGCCAGGCGTTGTGATGGTTCTTCCACGGATAGGCGCCAGGCTTGATGGTGACGAACTGGTAGGCGCCGTCGCTGTCGGCGCGGGCACGTCCGCCGCCATGGAAGTTGGGATCGAGCGGCGCATAGTGCTGGTCGCCGGGATGGTGATAGCGACCGGCGGCGTTGCACTGCCAGATCTCGACCAGCGCGTCGGGCACCGGCTTGCCGTCCTCGTCGAGCACGCGGCCATGGACGACGATGCGCTCGCCGAGCGGCGGGCCCATGCGCTGGCGCGTGAGGTCGTTCTCCTCCGCCCCGAGCCGCTCGCCGCGCAGCAGCGGGCCGGTGATCTCCGACAGCGTCTGCGGCAGCACGACCGCCGGCTTCCGGGGCGAGCGGTTGGGCGTCGACTTGTAGGCATCGACACGATGGGGCGGATGCTGGCCGGGCGCGGGCCGGCGGTAGAGGTCCTGGGCCATGACACATTCTACCCTAGGCAGCCCGCACCTCCAGACCCTTGGGTGTGGCACGGTAGCCGGTAAGCGTGCGCTCCGCGAAGCCCAGCCGCCAGTCCAGCATCCTGGCGGCGTATTCCCCCATGCGCGCGGCATAGGCGGGATCGTCGGCGCGATTGACGAACTGCCCGGGGTCGTTCGCGAGATCGAAGAACAGCGGCGGCAGCGCGGCGAAATGCACGTACTTGTAGTTCTCGTCCTGCACCACCGCGAGCGAGCACTTGTCCATCGCCACGCCCAGGCTCGATTCGGGCTTGCTGTAGTAGAGGTCGCGGAAGTCGAACTCGTAATGCACCTCGGTGCGCCAGTCGGCCGGCGGTTCGCCCTCGCAGAACGGCAGCAGCGAGCGGCCGTCGCACTGGCGCGGCACCGGCAGACCGAGCCATTCGAGGATGGTCGGCATGGTGTCGATGGTCTCGGTGAAGCGCGTCTCGACCGTGCCGCGCGTGCCGTTCGCTTCCTGGCGCGGATCGCGGATGACCATGGGAATGCGGTAGGACTCGTCGAAGTAGCCGATCTTGCCCAGCAGGTGATGATCACCGAGCTGCTCGCCGTGATCGCAGGTGAAGACGATCAGCGTGTCGTCCCACTGGTTGGTCTGCTTGAGATAGTCGAACACCCGGCCGAGCTGGTCGTCGATCTCGCTCATCAGGCCGCAGTAGGTGGCGCGCATCTGCGCCACCTCTTGCTCGCTCATCTCCGAGCCCAGCTTCTTGCCGTCCTGGAAGAAGCTCGCCTGGCTGACATGTTTCACATAGTAGCCAAGCAGCGCGTTCTGCCTCGCCTCTTCCGCGGGCGAGCCCGCTCGCACGACCCTGGGCATGTCCTCCGGTCGGTACATCGCGTGATACGGCGCCGACGCGATGAAGGGCGGATGCGGCCGGTAGTAGCCGAGATGCAGGAACCACGGCTTGCGCCCGTAGCCGCCATCACTCTGGGCCCGCGCGCCGATTCCCTGCAGGTAGGAAAGCCCGCGCTCGGTGAACCAAGCGGTGTCGGACAGCTCCTTGGGGATCACGGCAGGACTGGCGGTGGCGCCACCCAGCGAGGTGCCCTGCGGCAACCACACGTCATCGCGGTTCGAAGGCAGCTTGAAGCCCTGGCTCGCCACCCAGCCGAAGTAGGCGTCGCGGTTCTCGAAAGCGCCGACCGAGTGGAAACCCTCCATGATGTCGCCCAGCACGAAGAAGCGCGGATCGTTGGGCGCGGTCTTGCGCGGATCGGGCGTCGTGGTGGTGTAGCCGACCAGCGCCGGGTCATAGCCGCCGCGCCTCAGTTCGTG
>SCVT01000672.1 GCA_004296815.1 Reyranella sp.
CCGACATCCTCCGACTGCGCCATGCGCTTGCGCTCGGCGGGGGTGATCGGGACGGGCCGCTTGTCGAGGATCGGCGTCGCCACCTCGCCCGGCAGGACCACGCTTGAACGGATGCCGTTGACGCACTCTTCCTGGTTGATGGTGTGGCTCATCGCGACCACGCCGTGCTTCGCCGCCGAATAAGCCGGGCCGCTCAGTAGGCTGGGATGGCGGCCGGCCATCGAGGAGGTGTGGATCAGGATGCCGTCCTTGCGCTTGCGCATCATCGGCAGCACGGCGCTCGAGCAGTAGAAGGCGCTCGACAGGTTGCCGTCGATCACGAGCTCGGCATTCGCGGGCGTCAGCTTGGCCCACTGGCGCTCGAGTATGTTGAGACCGGCGTTGTTCACCAGGATGTCGCAGCGGCCGTACTTCTTCTCGATCGCCTTGGCGATCTTAGTGACGGACGTGGCTTTCATCAGGTCGCCAGCCTGTATGTCGGCCTTGCCGCCCGCCTTCTTGATTGCGGCCGCGGTCTCCTCGAGCGGCGCCTTGCGGCGGCCCGTGAGGACGACGGTCGCCCCTTCCTTGGCCAGCGCCACGGCAGCCGCCTGCCCAATACCCGAGCCAGCACCGGTCACCCAGGCGACCTTGCCCGTCAACGAACCCATCGATGTCTCCCTAACGCCTAGAAGCGACGATTAGAGCACCTTGCCGGTGCCGTCGTCGATCAGATGCATGTTGCTGAGGTCCGCCCTGAGCTTCATCGACCGCTCTGCGGTTGCACCTGCGTTCGGATTGACGCGACCGCAGATCTCGATGCCGTTGATGGTGAAGTAGACCAGGGTCTCCATGCCCATCGGCTCGACGACGTCGATCGGCATATCGAAGTCATGCTGATTGGCTTCGACGTGCGGGCGCGTCTCCGTGATGTGCTCCGGTCGGAGCCCGAGCACCAGGTTCGACTTGCCGACGTGGCTCGTGTAACGCGCCGTGCGGTCCGACGGCACCGGGAACGACAGCTTGTCGTTCAGCCGCACGCGCAGCGCTCCGGCCGCCTGTTCGAGCTGGCAGGGAATGAAGTTCATGGCCGGCGAACCGATGAAGCCCGCGACGAACTTCGTCGCCGGCGAGTGATAGAGGTCGTTCGGCGAGCCGACCTGCTCGATCAGGCCGGCGTTCATCACGACGACGCGGTCGGCCAAGGTCATCGCCTCGACCTGGTCGTGGGTCACGTAGACCGTCGTGGTGCGGACCTTCTGGTGCACTTTCTTGATCTCGGTGCGCATCTGCACGCGCAGCTTGGCGTCGAGGTTCGACAACGGCTCGTCGAACAGGAAGACCTTGGGGTCGCGCACGATGGCGCGGCCCATGGCGACGCGCTGGCGCTGGCCGCCCGACAGCTGCTTGGGCTTGCGCTCGAGCAGCTCGGTGATATCGAGGATCTGCGCCGCCTGCTTCACGCGCCGGTCGATCTCGTCCTTCGGAGTCTTCTTGAGCTTGAGCCCGAACGACATGTTCTCGTAGACGTTCATGTGCGGGTAGAGCGCGTAGTTCTGGAACACCATGGCGATGTCCCGGTCCTTCGGCGGCACGTCGTTGACCACGTCGCCGCCGATCGCGATGTCTCCGTCCGAGATCTCCTCGAGGCCGGCGATCATGCGCAGAGTCGTGCTCTTGCCGCAGCCCGACGGGCCGACCAGGACGATGAATTCCTTGTCCACGATGTCGAGGTCGATGCCGCGGACAGCGAGGACCTCGTCGTACTTCTTGACGACCTTACGCAGCGTTACCTGAGCCATGTGACGTCTATCCCTTTGTCGCGCCCGCGGTGAGGCCCGCGATGTAGTAGTCCATGAGGAAGGCGTAGATGATGAGCGGCGGCGCCGCGCCGAGCAGCGCGCCGGTCATGATCTGGCCCCAGTTGAAGACGTCGCCCTTGATCAAGGTCGTCACGATGCCCACCGGCAGCACCAGCTCCGTCGTCGAGGTGGTGAAGGCCAGCGGGTAAAGGAACTGCGCCCACGACACCGTGAAGGTGAAGATCGTGGCGGCGATGATGCCGGGAAGCGCCACGGGGATGAAGATCTTGGTCAGCGTCTGCATCCAGGTCGCGCCGTCGATCAGGGCGGCCTCGTCGAGCTCCTTGGGGATCGACGCGAAGTAGCCGATCATGATCCAGGTGGCGAACGGCACAGTGAGCGTCGGATAGAGGATGATCATCGTCCACCAATGATTCATCAGCTGGACGCCGATCGTCTCGTTGACCCACGCGAACATCTTGAACAGCGGGATGAAGAGCAGCGTCTCCGGGATCAGGTAGGTGAGGAACACGCCGGTGGCGAGCGTGGCCGAGCCCCAGAATTTCATGCGCGCAAGCGCAAAGGCGGCAATGACGCTGATCAACATGGTGAGGATCACCACGCAGATCGACACGATCGCCGAGTTCCTGAAGAAGATCAGGAACTGGTTCTGCGTCAGCAGGTCGATGTAGTTCTGCAGGGTCGGGTTCGAAATCCACCACGGGTTCTTGGCCGCCGAGATCTCCGCGCTGGTCTTCAGCGAGGTGATCAGCATGTAGATCGGCGGCATCAGGAAGAAGATGGCGAACAGCACGAGGAAGAAATAGGACCAGCGCAGGGCCCAGGTCCTGTCTCGGCTCATGCTGCCGTACTTGGGGCGGCTCGGCGCTCCGGTCGAGATCGAGGCGTTGGCCATCAGACTTCACTCCCCCGCTTGCTGATGTCGCGCAGGATGAAGGTCGCGGCGACGGCCAGGATGGGCACCATGAAGAGCGACACCGCGGCGCCGAGCGGGATGTCGCCGCCCTCGATGCCGACGCGGAACGCCCAGGTGCCGAAGATATGCGTGCTGTTGAGCGGTCCGCCCGCGGTGAGCACCCGCACGATGTCAAAGTTGGCGAAGGTGACGATCAGCGAGAACAGCGCGGTGATCGCGATGATGTTGCGCATCATCGGCAAGGTCACGTACCAGATCCTCTGCCACCAGGTCGCGCCGTCGATCGAGGCCGCCTCGTAGAGCTGTTCCGGAACGGACTTCAGCGCCGCGAGATACATGATCA
>SCVT01000673.1 GCA_004296815.1 Reyranella sp.
CTGCACCGTGACAAACCGCGGATCGGTCGCGAATTCAGGCTTGTCGATCAGTCGGCAAAGGATCGGAAAGTGTGCATCGGCATGCGCGGCGATCGTCACGAAGCCGTCCTTTGCCGGAAACATGCCGAACGGGCACAGCAAGGGATGATGGTTGCCCTCGGGATGGGGCAGGGTCTCGGCGAAGGAATGCTGGTGCATGATGCGCTCGCAGACGGCGAGGATCGCGTCGACCATGCCGACATCGACGAACTGGCCTTGGCCCGTCTTGTGGGCGTGCAGGATCGCGGAGACGATTCCAAAGGCGCAGGTGATGGCGGGAACGATGTCGCCGACGCCCGGGCCGACCTTCATCGGCGTGTCCTTGTCCGGGCCGGTGATGGCCATGATGCCGCCCATCGCCTGGCTGATGACATCGTAGGCCGGGAAGTCGGCATAGGGGCTCTTGCCGGTGCGCACGTCGCCGAAGCCGCGGATCGTGGCATAGACCAGCTTGGGATTGCGCGCGTGCAGGGTCTCGTAGCTGAGCCCGAGACGGTCCATCACACCGCCGCGATAGTTCTCGACGACCGCATCGGCATTGTCGCAAAGCCGCAGCACGAGCTCCCGGCCTTCCGGCGTCTTGAGGTCGATGCCGATGGATTTCTTGTTGCGGTTGACCGAGGCGAAGTAGCCGCCGAACGCCTTGAGCTTGTCGTCCTTGTGGTAGGGGCCGATGATGCGCGTGTGGTCACCGTCCAGCGGCTCGACCTTGATAATCTCCGCACCCTGGTCGGCCAGCAGCATCGTGCAGTAGGGGCCCGCCAGCATCTGCGTGAGGTCTACGATCCTCACGCCATCGAGGGCACCGAGCGGTGCTCCAGACGTCACTTGTCTCCCCAGTGGCTGCGCCGCTTGATCAGCACGGTGCGCTCGCCCTCGAAGATGTGCTTGTCGTCCTGGTTCACGCCGTAATGTTTGAACCGGACGATGCCGGCATCGGCCTGCTTGCCGTCCTTCTTCTCCAGCACCTCGGTGTAGCAATAGAGCGTGTCGCCATGGTGCAGGGGGCCCTTCAGCCGGATCTTGTCCATGCCGAGTTCCATCAGCGCGTTCTCGGCCGTGTCCTCGGCGGCGAGGCCGATGCACATCGAGATGGTGACGCCACCGAAACCCAGCCGCTTGCCGTAGGGCATCGACTGCGTGAGGTGCTCGTTGAAGTGCGCCTCGGCGGTGTTCATGGTCACGTTGGTGATCCAGACCTGTTCCATGGGCTCCACGGTCTTGCCGCGTGCGTGCTTCATCACATCGCCGACGGTGAAGTCCTCGAAGTAGTTCGCCTTGCCGGTGAGGGCGGAGACCTTCATCAGTTCCTCCCGCGGCCGAGCAGGCGGTCGGAGATGATGCGCTTCTGGATCTCCGAGGTGCCCTCGAAGATCTTGGTCAGCCGCGCATCGCGCCAGTGGCGCTCGATGGCGTGCAGGGTCGTGTAGCCCGCACCGCCGTGGATCTGCAGGCCCTCGCTGCACACGCGCTCGGCCATCTCGGAGGCGAACAGCTTCACCATCGAGGCCTCCTTGTCGCAGCGCTGGCCGGTGTCGATCTGCTCGCAGACGAAGTAGTTGAGCTGGCGCGCCGCCTCGATCTGCGTCGCCATCTCGGCGATCTTGAAGCGGATCGCCTGAAAGTCGGAGATCGGCCGCTCGAATTGGCGGCGCTCGCCGGCGTAGCGGATCGAATCGTCGAGGGCACCCTGGGCGAGGCCGATGGCGCGGGCCGCGGTGTGGGCGCGTGCCGTCTCGAGGCCGGAGGTCGCGTAGTAGAAGGCCTGGCCTTCCTCGCCGATCATGTCGCTCGCTTCGACGCGGAAATTGTCGAAGGCGAGTTCGTAGGTCTTCCAGCCGAAGTAGCCGATCTTGGGGATCGGCGCGCCGCTCACGCCCTTGGGCAGCGTGCCGCGCTTCTTCTCGACGAAGAACATGGAAAGGCCGAGATGGCGCTTGCCCGCCGGAGCGTCGGAGGTGCGGGCGATGATGATCAGGAAGTCGGCGCCATCGGCGAAGGTGCACCAGTACTTGTTGCCGCTGATCAGGTAGCCCGTGCCGTCCTTCTTGGCGCGGCAGGAGATGTTGGAGATGTCCGAGCCCGCATTCGGCTCCGACATGGAGAAGGCGCCGAGGAACTCGCCCTTGGCCATGCGCGGGAGGTAACGGCTGCGCTGCTCCTCGCTCATCATCTGCGAGCCGATCAGCAGGTTGCCGCGGGCGATGATCGAGGCGACGCTCATCCAGCCGCGCGACAGCTCCTCGGTGACGAGGCAGTACTCGAAGCAGCCGAGCCCCAGGCCGCCATACTGCTCGGGGATCAGGATGCCGAAGTAGCCCAGCTCGGCCATCTTCTCGCGGAGGTCCATCGGGATGTCGCCCTTCTCGGGATCGAGCTTGTTGGCGACGGGCAGGACCTCGTTCAGCGTGAACTCGCGCGCCTGCTCCTGGATCATGCGGCGTTCTTCGGTGATGTACGGCATTACGCGGGAGTCCTTTGGCGAACGAGATTGGTGCGCTTGAAGTCGATCACGACCTCGTCGCGCTGGTTGAAGCCCTTGGTGTGCCAGGTGACGATGCCGAACCCCTTGTGGGAGTCCGAGACGCGCCGGTCGAGCACGACCGATTCGGCACGCAGCGAATCGCTGGGATAGACGGGCTGGTGATAGGTCAGCTCGTTGACGCCGAGGAATGGCCCGCCGCCCTCGCTCAGGTCCTCGACCGTGAGGCCGAACACCGTAGTGAAGACCAGCAGCGGATTGGCGACGATGCCGGGATGGCCGTGCGCGCGGGCGTAGGCGGCGTTGTAGTAATGCGGATTGAAATGCAGCGTCAGCGTCGTGAAGAGCGTGCTCTCCGACTCGGTGATCGTGCGTCCCCAATGGTGCTTGAAGACGCGCCCGACCTCGAAATCCTCATAGCGGTTGCCCTTGGGCACCAGCCGGGCGCGGGCCCTGAAATCCTC
>SCVT01000674.1 GCA_004296815.1 Reyranella sp.
GGCGATCATGAGCTGGGAAACGTCGTCGTTGAAGACGGCGACATTCAAGGTCGCGGTGCGATCACCCTCGGCAATCTGCAGGCGGCGCTGGCTGGGGTCCTGCATCAGGATGCGAACCGACGTGTTCTTGCGTGCCATTTCCAGCGCGGTGGAGAACACCTTGTCGGCGGGAGCATCGAGGATGACCGTGGCGAAGTCGTAACCCGACCGGCCGTTCTGCTGCCCCTCGGTCATCTGATGAATCCGGCCCAGCGCCTTGCGCGCGACGAACACCCACTGCGCGTCGGCCGGACTGAACGGAACAGCGGCCAGGATGGTGCCGAAGGCGACCGCGAGAACAGTGAGGAGCCGTGCCATGTTCAGTAACCTCTATCGAGTGGGGATCGGACGTTCGCCTGGATAGTCATGGAAGCCGCCATTCAACCCGGTTCGACGACAAATTTCGAGCCGATCGTGACGTAACAATAGACGCCGACCACCAGAACGGCCGCCGCGGCGCCAAGCGGCCAGTAGGAAAGCGCGAAGGTTTCCGAGACCCATGCGGCTGCGCCGACCAGCACGATCGCCAATGCGCCGATCTGCCACTCGGTGAGATAGCGACGCTGGAGCCGACGGATCTGCAGGGCCGCCACCGCTGCACCGTCCCGCTCGAGGCGGCAGCGGACCAGGGATCTCTCCACCTCGAACGACACCCGATAGCGATGTTCGTCCACGGAGAAGTCGTGCGCCGTTTGCCGCCGGATCTTGCGCTGCTCGGAGACCAGCGCCCCGCCGACATAGATGCGCTCTCGCCCCGTCAGCGAGGAACCCCAGCCGGCGATCTGCCGGCCATGATCGGAAAAGATGAACCAGTAACCGCCGAGAAACGAAACGCGCGATGTTTCCGGCGGCACCATGTGGCCGTCAGCGCGTCGGAACCGGACGTTCGCCGGAGTAATCGTAGAAGCCGCGCTTGACCTTCTTGCCGACCCAGCCGGCCTCGACGTACTTCACCAGGAGCGGGCATGGGCGATATTTCGAATCGGCCAGGCCCTCGTGCAGGACCTGCATGACCGACAGGCAGGTATCGAGGCCGATGAAGTCGGCGAGTTCGAGCGGACCCATCGGATGATTGGCGCCCAACTTCATGCCGGTGTCGATCGCCTCGACGTTGCCGACGCCTTCATAGAGGGCGTAGACCGCCTCGTTGATCATCGGCAGCAGGATGCGGTTGACGATGAAGGCCGGGAAATCCTCGGCATTGACCGGCTTCTTGTCGAGTTTGACCACGACTTCGCGGACCGTGCGGAAGGTCTCTTCCTCGGTGGCGATGCCGCGGATCAGCTCGACCAGCCCCATCAGCGGGACCGGGTTCATGAAATGCATGCCCATGAACTTGCCCGGCCGGTCGGTAACCGATGCCAGCCGCGTCACGGAAATCGACGAGGTATTGGTGGCCAGCAGCACGTTGGGCGGCAGACCTTCGCAGACCTTCTTGAAGATCTCGCGCTTCACCGCCTCGTTCTCGGTCGCCGCCTCGACGATCAGGTCGCAGTCGACAAATGCCTTGTAGTCGGTGCCCGTCGTGATGCGTTTCAGCGCCGAGTCCTTGTCCTCGGGCCGGATCATGCCGCGACCGATCTGGCGGTCCATGTTGCGGCCGATATTGTCGATGCCCTTGTCGAGGTGCGCCTGGTCGAGATCCGCGAGGCGGATGTCGAAGCCCTTGAGCGCGCAGACATGGGCGATGCCGCTGCCCATCTGGCCGGCACCGATGACGCCGATGCGCTTGATCATGACGCGATACTCCGCGCTACTTCTTTTCGACCGCGGCGGTCAGTTCCGGCACGATCTGGAAGAGGTCGCCCACGATGCCGTAGTCGGCCACCTGGAAGATCGGTGCTTCCTCGTCCTTGTTGATCGCCACGATCGTCTTGCTGTCCTTCATGCCGGCGAGATGCTGGATCGCGCCGGAAATGCCGATGGCGATGTAGAGATCGGGCGCCACGACCTTGCCGGTCTGGCCGACCTGGTAGTCGTTCGGCACGTAGCCCGCATCGACCGCGGCGCGGCTGGCGCCGAGGCCGGCACCCAGCTTGTCGGCCAGGGTCTCGAGCATCTTGAAGTTCTCGCCGCTCTGCAGGCCACGGCCGCCGCTGACGACGATCTTGGCGCTGGTGAGCTCGGGCCGCTCGCTTTTGGAGAGCTCGGCGCCGACATAGGACGACAGGCCCTTGGCGCCCTCGCCGCCGATCTTCTCGATCGCCGCCGAGCCACCGCCGGCGGCGGCCTTGAAGTTGGTCGGACGAACCGTGACGACCTTGATCTTGTCGGCCGACTGCACGGTCGCCATGGCGTTGCCGGCATAGATCGGACGCACGAACGTGTCGGGCGAGACGACCTGGATCGCCTCGGAAACCTGTGCGACGTCGAGCAGGGCGGCGACGCGCGGCGCGATGTTCTTGCCGACCGAGTCGGCGGCCATGACGATGTGGCTGTAGTTCGGCGCGAGCTTGACGATCAGCGGCGCGATATCCTCGGCCAGCCAGTTGGCATAGGCCGCGTCGTCGGCCTGCAGCACCTTGGCGACGCCAGCGATCGCGGCGGCCGACTTGGCGGCATCGTCGCAGGCGCTGCCCGCGACCAGCACGGTGACGTCGGAACCCATCTGGCCGGCAGCCGTCACCGCGTTGGCGACATTGGCGCGGACCGTTTTGCCGTCATGCGCGGCGACAACGAGAATGGCCATGGTCAGATCACTCCCGCTTCGTTCTTCAGCTTGTCGACCAGCTCGGCGACGGTCTTCACCTTGATGCCGGACTTGCGCTTGGGCGGCTCCTCGACCTTGAGTGTCTTGAGGCGCGGCGCAACGTCGACGCCCAGCGCGTCCGGCGCCAGGACCTCGATCGGCTTCTTCTTCGCCTTCATGATGTTCGGCAGCGAGGCGTAGCGCGGCTCGTTGAGACGCAGGTCGGTGGTGATCACCGCCGGCATCTTGATCTTGATGTTCTCGAGGCCGCCGTCGACCTCGCGCTTCACCTCGATCGAGCCATCGGCGACGTTCAGCTTGTTGGCGAAAGTGCCCTGCGACCAGCCGAGAAGGGCGGCCAGCATCTGGCCGGTCTGATTGGAGTCGTCGTCGATCGCCTGCTTGCCGACGATGACGAGGCCGGGCTGCTCCTTGTCGACCACGGCCTTCATCAGCTTGGCGACGGCCAGCGGCTGCAGTTCGCCATCGGTCTGCACGAGGACGCCGCGGTCGGCGCCCATCGCGAGCGCGGTGCGGATTGTCTCCTGGCACTGGGCCGGTCCGGCGGAGAAAGCGATGATCTCGGTCGCGGCACCCTTCTCTTTCATGCGGATCGCCTCTTCCACGGCGATCTCGTCGAAGGGGTTCATGGACATCTTGACGTTAGCCGTCTCGACACCCGTGTTGTCGGCCTTGACGCGGATCTTGACGTTGTAGTCGATGACCCGCTTGACCGCGACCAGCACTTTCATCGCGTTACGCCTATCGGTGAGTTGCGGCCGGACTGTCCCGCCCGGCGAAGGGGATTTCGTGTAGGGGTGTTCAGCCAACCATGTCAAGGCTATGGCGCACTGCACAAAATCGCAGGGTGGAAGCTTTTTCCCTAATCTTTCAACAGGTTGGCGGGTCTAGCGCGCCCCGCCCGGCACCCAGAGCACATCTGCTGCACCGTTGTCGTTGAGCCGCCGCGAGAGCACGAACAGATGGTCGGACAGGCGGTTGATGTACTTGATCGCCTCAGGGTTGATGGGCTGCTCGGCAGCGAGATGGGTGATGCAGCGTTCGGCGCGGCGCGACACGGTGCGCGCCAGATGAAGCCATGAAGCGGGCTCGCTCCCGCCCGGCAGGATGAACGACTTCAGCGGCTGCAGCTCGGCGTTCATGGCGTCGATCTCGCGCTCCAGGCGCTCGGTCTGCGAGGCCACAATGCGCAGCGCCTGCTCGTCGCGTTTGGTCTTGCCCTCGGGCGTGCACAGATCGGCGCCGAGATCGAACAGGTCGTTCTGGATGCGGCCCAGCATCTCGTCGGCCTCGACGAGGCGCGGGTGCTTGCCGGCGCGCGCGATGGCGTTGCGCGCGAGGCCGATCACGGAGTTCGTCTCATCGACCGTGCCGTAGGCCTCGACGCGGATGTCGTGCTTGGCCACGCGCTCGCCGCGGCCGAGCGAGGTCTGCCCGGCATCCCCGCCGCGCGTGTAGATGCGCGTGAGGCTGACCGCCATCCCTAGCCCCGGCTCGCGAGATACCAGAGGAGGATCAGCACGATCGTGAGAAGCTGCAGGCGCACGCGCCACCACATCAGGCGGTTGCTGCGGCGGCTGCCTTCAGTGCTGCCATCCTGGTTGCGGCTCATGCTGACAAGGCCGGCGAACAGGGTGCCGAGCGTGGCGAAGGCCGACACGAGAACCAGGACGAACAGGACGTTGGCGAGGGTCATGCGGATTTATCCCGCATTGTTCCGGCCCGCGCCAGTGCGCGCCGCCGCCCACGGCCGGGCCCCACGCGACGCGTCACCGCCCGTGGCGATGCGGAAGATCTTCTCGGCGGTCTGCTCGCCCGACCAGAGGGCGGCATGCACCGTGCCGTACTCGACAGGCTCCGTCGCCTCACCGGCGAAAAAGACGCGATTGCCGAGCGGCCGTGCGTGCTCGATGCAGTCGTCGGGATCGCTGCCGACGCCGGGATAGGAGTAGCCGCCGCGCGACCACGGATCGCTCAGCCAGCGCGGGAAGACCATCGCCTCGGGCTGGGGAATGTCCTCGCCGAACATCTTGCGCAGCGACACCATCGCCGAGGCCTTCACCTCCTCGTCGTCGGCCTCGCGGTCGAGATGGATCGCCGTGCGGCCGTTGGCGAAGCTCAGGAGCACCGGGAGGCCGGTCTCCTCCTCGTGGTTCACCCAGGTGTTGAAGCGGCCGCGCCGTTCCGGTGCGTCGGGGAGGCGGCCGAACCATTTCGGCGATTGCGGCCAAAAACGTTTGGGAAAGCGCAGGTAGATCTTGCCGAGGATGCCCGCGCCATAACCCAGCCGGCCGAGCGCAATGCGCTGCGCCTCGGGCGGCAGCGGATCGAGCACCGGCAAGCCTGCCCGCAGCAGCCCGACCGGCACGGCGATCACGGCGCGATCGGCCTCGATCGTCTCGCCACCCTGCAACAGCACCGTCACGCCGTCGCCGCGCCACGCGACGCGCTCGGCAACCGTGCCGTGGCGGATATCGAGGCCACGCGCGGCATCCTCGATCAGAGGCTTGAATCCGCCACTGGGCTGCGCGTTGCGGTCGAGGCCCTCGGTCGGGAACCACTCCTCGGCGGCGACGGCGTCCCACGGTGCGCTCTGCACGCCCTCGCTCATCTCCACGAAGGTCGCCACGACGAGCCGATCGATCTCGGGCAGCCACGATGCTTTCAGCAGCGGCTCGACGGCCTGCCGCACGGAGATCGAGCGCGGGCCACTGACCCGTGTCATCGCCTTGCTCTTCCACGTCGCCCACTCGATCGCGGCCCTGAAGGCCACGCGCCCCATCACGGCGCGACGGCGCTGGCCCTCGCGCGTGGGTGCCGTGGCGCGCGGATCGATCAGCAGGCGCTCGCCTTGCGACTCCAGCAGCGGAATGCCGAGCTTCTCCGCCCACAGGGTCAGCGGATTGCCCTCGACGCCATGCACCCATGAGCCGCCGAGATCGACCGGCGCGCCGATGCGATCGTCGGTCCAGACGCGGCCGCCGTTGCGCGCGCGCGCCTCGAGGACGGTGACGGCAAATCCCGAATCGTGCAGCAGCCGCGCCGCGACCAGGCCCGCCATGCCGGCGCCGACCACGACGATGCGTTCGCGGGTACCCGTTCCCATCGTCCAAGGGCTGGTCATGCGTACACCAGCACCGGCAACGCGCTCATGCTCTCGAACGGCTGGCCGCCCGCCGCGCGCAACGCCTCGCGATCGGTATGCGCGGCGCCCACATAGGCCAATGCACGCATGCCCGCCGAACGCGCCGCCTGCACGCCGGGTTGCGAATCCTCGACCACGGTGCAGGCGAAGGGCTGCTCGTTCATGCGGATGGCCGCATGAAGGAAGAGATCGGGGAACGGCTTGCCGCGAGGCACTTCAGTTGAGCTGAAGATGCGGCCCTCGAAGCGCTGCCACAGGCCAGTGATCCCGAGCGTCACGCGCATCTTGTCGAGGCCGCCCGAACTCGCCACGCAGGTGGCGATACCCGCCGCCTCGATGGCGTCGATCGCCGCCGCCACGCCCGGCACTGCCTTGAGTGGCGCATCGTGAAAGGCCTGCATCGTATCGGCCTGCAGGCGGTCGACGAAGTCGGGCGGCAGGGCGCGGCCGAGCAGCCCCTCGACGATCTCGACACACGACTTCATCGAGCGGCCCATCAGGCGCCGCATCGTCTCCTCGACGCTCCAGTCGAGGCCCTCGCGGTTGAGCGCGCGGGCAAAGCAGGTGTTGGCGATCGGCTCGCTGTCGACCAGCACGCCATCGCAATCGAAGATGACCAGCACCCGCGAGGAAATATCAGTAAGGCTTGTCGCCCGCCACCGTGACGCGGTTGCCGCTGCGGGTGTGCGGCCAGTAGTCCCACATAGCGCGGTGCTGGGCGCATCTGTTGTCCCAGAACGCGATCGAGTTCTCCTGCCAGCGGAAGCGGCACTGGAAGAGCGGGTTCTCCATGTGCTCGTAGAGATAGCGCAGGATGGCGTCGCTCTCGTCGCGCGGCACGCCGACCAGCGCACGCGTGAAGCCTCGGTTGACGTAGAGCCCCTTCTTGCCGGTCACCGGATGGGTGCGCACGACCGGATGCTCGGCGCGCGGATACTTCTCCTTCTCGGCGACATTCGAGTTCTTGTAGAGACCGCGATAGACCGACTCGCCGTCGTGGATGGCGGTCATGCCCTCGAGATACTTCTTCATGCGGTCCGACAGCGCCTCGTAGGCGGCGTACATGCTGGCAAACAGCGTGTCGCCGCCCTTGGGCGGGCACTTCTTGATGTAGAGGATGCTGCCCATCGGCGGCTCGACGTCGCAGCTCACGTCGGTGTGCCAGCCCTCGCCGTTGGCGCGCGGGCTGTCCTTGTCGGCGTGGATGATCATCAGCTCGGGCTTGCCCGGCTCGCTCGGCGCCGCGGGATGGGTGTGCAGGTCGCCGAACAGACGGCCGAACGCCAGGTGCTGGTCCTGGCTGATGTGCTGATCGCGGAAGAAGATCACGAGGTTCTCCGCCAGCGCCCGATGGATCTCGTCCTGCTGGCGGTTGCTCAGCGGCTTCGAGAGATCGATGCCGCCCACCTCGGCGCCGATGATCGGCGTCAGCTTGTCGATGGTGATCGTCTCGTAAGGTGCGCTCTCGTCGGCGGTGTGACGATAGCGGGGACCGGCATTGCCGCGCAGGGATCCTTGCATGGCGCTCTCCTATTCCAACCTGATATTGGCACGACGGATGATCTCGCCCCAGCGGTCCTTCTCGGACCGGCCGAAGGCTGAGAAGGCTTCGGGACTCATGAGCTTCGGGGCGCCGCCCAGCCCCTCCAGCTTGGCCAGCGTCTCGGGCGTGGCGGCGGCAGCGTGGATATCGGCGTTGATCCTCTGCACCACCTCGCGCGGCGTGCCCTTGGGCGCGTAGAAGCCCGTCCAGGTCGTGAGCTGCAGATCGGGCAGGCCCGCCTGCGCGGCCGTCGGCAGGTCGGGCAGCGCCGGCCAGCGCTCGCCGTCGGTCAGCAGCAGGCCCTTCAACGCGCTGCGGTCGATGGCGATCTTGGCGTTGGTCGTGTCGATCATCATGAAGGTGAGCAGGCCGCTCTGCACATCGGGGATGGCCTGCGGGTTGCTCTTGTAGCCGACATAGACCGCCTCGACGCCGGCGGCCATCTTGTAGAGCTCGGACGCCACGCGCGCCGGCAACGAGCCCGCGCCGAAATTGTACTTGCCCGGATTGGCCTTGAGCCTGGCCGTGAGCTCGGCTGCGCTCTTCAGCGGGCTCTTGGCATCAACCAGCAGCACGAAGGGCGAGACGCCCATGCGCGTGATCGGCTCGAAGCTCTGGATCGGATCGTAGGGCAGCTTGTCGTAGATCGCGGGGTTGACCGCCTGCGTCATCGCCGAGGTGGCGAAGATGGTGAGCCCGTCCGGCTTGGCGCGCGCCACCGACTCGGCGGCGGGAATGCCGTTGCCGCCGCCCTTGTTGTCGATCAGCACCGGCTGGCCCCAGAGCTGCGACAGCCGCTCGGCATAGACGCGCGCGGTGATGTCGGTGGCAGCACCTGCCGGGAACGGCACGACGATCGTCACGCGGCCCGCCGGGAACTTGTCCGCCCGCGCGGGCGCGGGAGCGGCCAGCGTCGCGGCCCCCATCGCGGCACCGGCAGCAAGGAGGCGTCGCCTGATCAGCATGTTTCCTCGGCTCGTTCTTTCTTGTGCCCAGCATAGGCCGACCGATGGGCACCCGGATCGCCCAAGTCGACATAGTCCGTATTACGGAATAGCTTGCGGAATGCCCGAAGCCCAGCCGATCGAGCCGGTGCGCCGCAGCTTTGCGGTGCTGGAAGCGCTGAGCCGCCGGCCGCACGGCACGATCGCCGCGCTCGCCGAGGAGACCGAGCTGCCGCGGCCGACCGTGGTGCGGCTGCTGCAGACCCTGGTGGCGCTGGGCTACGTCACCCAGGTCTCGCGCGACATCGGCTACCGGCTCACCGACCGCGTGCTGGGCCTCGCCCAGGGCATCCGCTTCATCGACCACTTCGTCGACGCCGCCGCGCCACACATGCAGCGCTTCACGCGCGAGCACGGCTGGCCACTCTATCTCGCGGCGATGAGCCACCGCGCGCTGATCATCCGCTACTCGACGGCGGCCGAGAGCCCGATGGCCTTCGAGCGCCTGGCGCTCCGGCGCCACAGCCCGATCCTGTCGGGCGCGGTCGGCCGCGCCTGGCTCGCCTTCTGCTCCGACGAGGAGCGGCGCGCGGCCCTGCGCGATCTCGGCGTGCGCGACGATGCCCGCCTTGCCGCCGCCCTCGCCCGCATCCGCCACGACGGCCACGCCTTCGCGATCACGGCACGACCCGGCCGGCTGCAGGGCCTCGCCGTTCCCATCCTGGGCCGCGGCCGCATCCTCGGCTGCATGTCGATGCGCTTCACACGCTCGGCGATGGGCGATGCCGAGGCCGGCGCACGCTTCGGTCCGCTGCTCTCGGAGTTGGCCCGCGCCATAGCGGGCGACGCCGAGCGCTGACGCCGCGTTTCATGCACTGTTCTTGACCGGTGGTTCCGACGATCCCAGCACGCCTGGGAGCGAGGAAAACCGGGCCTTTTGCCCGCCCGTTTGTCACACCTGATTGTGACAAATCCTGTGACAAACCTTGTGACAGTTCCGACTGGTTCTTGAGTCGCCGTCTTCTTCTCGGGACGTCCGCGTTCGTCGCGCGGGAGCTTCACCCACACACTGCTCAGTGTCGTACCCGCGGCGTGCGCGGACGGGTCGTGCCCATGCTTGGCGTCAGCCAAGGTCCAAACAAAAAGGCCGGCGCGAGCGGCGCCAGCCTATAGAGAGAT
>SCVT01000675.1 GCA_004296815.1 Reyranella sp.
CTTGGTGCCGGTCATCGAGAGGAACAGCTCGGCCGCCATGTGCAGCGAGCTGCCGGGGCCGCTCGAGGCGTAGGAATATTCGCCGGGCTTGGCCTTCAGGAGCGCGATCAGCTCCGGCACGGTCTTCGCCGGCAGCGACGGCGTCACCGCGAGCATCAGCGGCACGTTGTGCGTCTGGATGACGGGGGCGAGGTCCTTCAGCGTGTCGTAGGGCAGCGTCTTGAAGAACAGCGGGTTGACCGCATGGCTCGAGGCCACGATCACGAGGTTGTAGCCGTCGGGCGGGGCCTTCGCGACGAGGTCGGTGGCGAGCGTCTGCGTGGCACCGGGCTTGTTCTCGACCACGACGGTCTGGCCCCACCAGGTCTGCAGCTTCTCGGCCGAGAGCCGCGCCACCGTGTCGATCGCGCCGCCGGGAGGCGCCGGCACGTAGAGGCGGATCGACTTGTTGGGGAAGGTGGTTCCTTGTGCGTAGGCCGCCTTGCCGACGAGCGGCACCGCGGACGCCGCCAGCACGGCGCGTCGCTTGAGCATCGTTTCCTCCGTTGTGTCTTGTCTTTTATTCCGCCGCTTGCGGCGTGTTCAGCACGTCGTAGTTCCGCTTGAGGTACCAGGTCATGTAGTCCGAGTACCAGGTCGTCGGGTACTTGGGCGGCTTGTCGGGACCGACCGTCGTCGGCACGGCGGCAACCGGCCAGTCGATACCGGAGTCGCAGAAGAACGGAATGGCGTAGCGCGCGCCACCGCTCTTGTTGATGGCGCGGTGCGGCGTCGCGAGGAACAGGTCGTTGGTGTAGCGCTGCAGCATCTGCCCGCCGTTCACCACATAGGCGTTGTCGATCGCCGGCGCCTCGATCCAGTTGCCGCTCTGCGTGCGGATCGACAGGCCCGGCACCTCGTTGGGGGCGAGCAGGGTGAGGAAGCTGGTGTCGGTGTGCGGGGCGAGGCCGAACTCGTCGTCGACCGGGCCGTCCTGCGGCGGATAATGCGTCATGCGCATGGAGAACATCGGATCGGAGAAGGCCGTGTCGAAATAGTTGGCCGGCAGGTCGAGCGCGCGGGCATAGAGCCGCACGAGCTTCTGCACCAGCCGCTCCATCTCGTTGCAGTAGTCGACCACGATCTCCTTGAAGCCCGGCAGGTCGGGCCAGCGGTTGATGCCGCGGAAGCGGCGGTTGGCCAGCACGTCGGGATGGTCGGGCCGCATCTCGCGCTTCACGAAGAAGGCCTCGTTGAGGTTGGCCTTGGTGCCGGCCTGCACCGTCGAGGTGCGGAGCGTATTGCCGCGCATCGGCAGGTAGCCGGTATTGTGCTGGTCGAGCTTGAGCTCGAGCTTCTTCTCGACCGGCTGGGCGTGGAAACGCTTCACCTCGCCGAACATGGCGGCGATCTTCTCGCGCGCGATGCCGTGGTTCACGATGAAGTAGAAGCCGATCTCGGTCAGCGCGAAGCGCAGTTCCTTGGCGGTGCGGTCCATCGCGCCGGGCTCGCCTGCGAGATAGGGCCCGAGATCGATCACGGGAATGGTCTCTGTCGCCATGACTTCTTCCTTCTGTTCACGGCCGTGGGCAACGATAATGCCGGCCACGGGCCGCGGTCCAGCGTGCGGCGGAAGGAAAGCCATGATCTTCGGAATTCTGGCCCTGGTTGTGGCGGCGCTGTTCGCGGGCGCGGCCTTCTACGTGAGTTTCGCAGAGCATCCGGCCCGTTCGCTGCTCGAAGACAGGCCGCAGCTCCAGCAATGGAAGCCGTCCTACGAGCGCGGCGCCCTGATGCAGGCATCGCTCGCCGTCATCGGCTTCCTGCTGGGCATCGCCGCCTGGTGGCAGACCCGCGACGAGCTGTGGCTCGTCGGCGCGATCGCGCTGGTCGCCAACTGGCCCTACACGATGCTGATCATCATGCCGGTCAACAACCGTCTGAAGGAAATCGCGCTCGACGATGCGGGCGAGGAGAGCCACGCGCTGCTGCAGCGCTGGGGCCGTCTGCATGCCAAGCGGACCATGCTCGGCGTGCTGTCGACGCTCCTCTACCTCTGGGCGGCGCTGAGCTAGTCCGGATCAGGCCGTCGGCAGCTTGTAGTCCTTGAAGGTCTCGCGGAGCTTGGTCTTCAGGATCTTGCCGGTCGCCGTGTGCGGGATCGCCTCGACGAACTGAACGTCGTCGGGCAGCCACCACTTGGCGACCTTCGAGCCCAGGAACTCGATCAGCTCCTTCTTGTCGATCTGGGCATCCGGCTTCCTGTGCACGATGAGCAGCGGCCGCTCGTCCCATTTCGGGTGTGCGATGCCGATCACCGCGGCTTCGGCCACTGCGGGATGCGCCATCGCGGCGTTCTCGAGGTCGATCGAGCTGATCCATTCGCCGCCCGACTTGATCACGTCCTTGGAGCGGTCGGTGATCTGCATGTAGCCGTCGGGATCGATGGTGGCGACGTCGCCGGTCGCGAACCAGCCGTCCTTGTCCAGGATCTGGCCGCCTTCGCCCTTGAAGTAGCCCGAGGTGATCCAGGGTCCGCGCACCAGCAGGTCGCCGAACGCCTTGCCGTCGCGCGGCAGTTCCTTGCCGCTGTCGTCGACGATCTTCATCTCGACGCCGAACGGCGGCCGGCCCTGCTTCAGGCGCACCGCCAGCAGGTCCGGGGCTGAGAAGGTGTGATGCTTCTCCTTCGGGTGATTGACGGTGCCGAGCGGGCTCATCTCGCTCATGCCCCAGGCATGCAGCACCTCGACGCCGAACTCCTTGTCGAAGGTCTCGATCATGGCGGGCGGCGCCGCCGAGCCGCCGATCACGGCGTATTTGAGCGTCGAGAGCTTGAGCTTGTTGGCCTGCATGTGGTTCAGCAGCGCCAGCCACACGGTCGGCACGCCGGCGGTGAAGGTCACGCGCTCCTTCTCGAACAGCTCGTAGAGGCTCGCACCATCGAGCGCGACGCCCGGGAAGACGAGCTTGGCGCCGGCCAGCGCGCCCGAGTAGGGCAGGCCCCAGGCGTTGACGTGGAACATCGGCACGACGGGCAGCACCACGGCGCGGGCGCCGATGCCCAGCGTGTCGGGCAGCGCGCTGCCGAAGGCGTGCAGGATGGTCGAGCGGTGGTGATAGAGCACGCCCTTGGGATTGCCCGTCGTGCCCGACGTGTAGCAGAGCGAGGAGGCGGTGCGTTCGTCGAACTCCGGCCATGTGTAGGTGCCGGGCTTGTCCGCGATCAGCTCCTCGTAGACCAGCAGGTTCGGGATCTTGCAGTCCTTCGGGAGATGCGCCCGGTCGGTCATCGCCACGACATGCCGCACGCTCTTGAGCTGCGGCAGCAGCTTCTCGACCGCCGGCAGCAGGTTCAGGTCGACGAAGAGGAGCTGATCCTCGGCGTGGTTGACGATGTAGACGATCTGCTCGGGAAACAGGCGCGGGTTGATCGTATGGCAGACCGCGCCCATGCCGGAGATGCCGTAGTAGAGCTCGAAATGGCGGTAGCCGTTCCACGCCAGGGTGCCGATGCGGTCGCCCATCTTGATGCCGAGCCCGATCAGCGCTTCCGCCACCTTCTTCGAGCGCAGATGGGCGTCGCGATAGGTATAGCGGTGGATCGGGCCTTCGACGGTGCGCGAGACGATCTCGGTGTCGCCGTGGTTCTGGGCGGCGTGGTCGATCAATTGCGAGATCAGAAGCGGGCGATCCTGCATGAGGCCGAGCATCGGGGCGTTTCTCCTGTCGTCTGGCGGGCCGGCGGCAATTGCCTTAGGTTCTGGTTCCATCCTTTGTGGGGAAATCGATGAAACGGTCAAGGTACGGTGCTGCCGCAACGGGTGCGCTGATCGCCGACTGGGCTTTCCCGGCGTCGGCGCAGGCGGTCACCGGCGGCACCGGTGCGGCGGCGAACTTCATCGCCCTGCTGACCGAGCGTTTCGAGTTCACCTTCGCTCAGCTTCCGGCGCTCGGCGCGCACCTGGCCCGCCTGCCGCAGGCCATCGGGATGAAGACGGCCTTTCTGCTGGCCGCCATCGTCGTGGCCGGCCTGCTGGCGGAGTACGTGGCGCGCCTGCTGCTCGGCCGCGCCCGCGTCCGGGTGTTCGACAGGCTGGCGGCAACGACGCCGCTGCGGGCCTTCTTCCGCGCCGTCCTGTTCGATGTCGCCGCCCTGATCGTGCTCGCCGTCGCCGGCCGGCTGGTGCTGGCGCAGCTCGACGCCCAGAGCCTGGGCGGCAAGCTCGGCGCCCTGGTCCTGCATACGCTGGTCTACTGGCGCGGCTTCAACCTGGTGTTCCGCGCCTTCCTGCGCCCCGACACGCCGGAGGGCCGCATCGCCCCGGTCAACTCGCCCGCCGCGCACCGCCTGCTGGCCGGCCTCAACCTCGTTATCCTGCTGCCGCTGCTCGCCGGCATGGCGGCGCGCGGCCTGCCGATCACCGGCGCCAGCCCCGAGATGACCGGCGCGGCCGTCATCATCTACATCCCGATCGTCTCGGCGGCGCTGCTGTGGGTCGTGTGGCATTGGCGGCTCGACATGGCGGCCTGGCTGACGGCGATGGTTCCAGAGCAGGGCTTCACGCGGAAGCTCAAGCTCGACATGGCGCGCAACTGGTGGATGGCGGGCCTCGTCTTCTACGCCCTGCTGGGCGTGGCGGCGGTCTATGCCGCGCTGACCGAGAGCGGCACCGCCTCGCGCGGCATGGCGCTGATTGAATCGGCGCTGCTGGCGCTGCTGCTGTTCGAGACCCTGATGCACCGCATCACCCGCCACATCGTGTCGGAGCTGCCGATGGCGGGCGACGTGGTGGCCGACTGCGTGCGCCTGCTGGTCCGGCTCTACGTCGCGATCGTGATCGCCGAAGCGCTGATGGTGCGCGTGCTGGCGGCCTACACGCCCGAGGAATGGCTGCCGCACGACCGCGGCGCCAAGATCGCGGCGGTCACCGCGGTCGCGATCTACGCCTTCTGGCGGTTCCTGAAGTACCGCATGGACTCCTACATCGCGGCCAACCCGCTGCCCTCGGCCGACGTCTCGGGCGATGCGGAGGAAGAGGTCAAGGTGGCGGCCTCGCGGCTGCGCACCCTGATGCCGCTGCTCAAGGTCGTGGCGGGCTCGACCATCGCCGTGGTCGGCGGCCTGCTGGTCCTGTCCGAGCTCGGCGTCAACATCACGCCGCTGATCGCCGGCGCCTCGGTGCTGGGCCTCGCCGTCTCCTTCGGCAGCCAGTCGCTGGTGCGCGACATCGTCTCGGGCATCTTCTTCCTCGCCGAGGATTCCTTCCGCATCGGCGAATATGTCGACTGCAGCAAGGTCAAGGGCACGGTCGAGGGCTTCAGCGTGCGCTCGCTGAAGCTGCGTCACCAGAACGGCCAGCTCCACATCGTGCCGTTCGGCCAGGTCGGCCACATCACCAACTTCAGCCGCGACTGGACGGTGATCAAGTTCAACCTGGCCTTCGCCAACGGCACCGACGTCGAGCTCCTGCGCAAGACGGTGAAGAAGATCGGCACCGACATGATGGAAGAGCCGCAGTTCAAGCCGATCCTGATGCAGCCGCTCAAGATGCAGGGCGTCGTCGACATCAAGGACAATTCGCTGATCGTGCGTTTCAAGTTCATGGCGCGGCCCAAGAACCCCAGCATGATCCAGCGCATGGCGGTGCGGCGCATGTACGAGCAGTTGCCCAAGCTCGGCATCCAGTTCGCCACGCCGAACTTCCCGTTCGCGATGCCCATGGCGTCGGCAGCGGCACCGTCGGCCCCCGCGCCGGCCCCGCAACCCGCACCGCCCGCCAAGGCGGCGGAATAGAGATCATCCAGAGGAGCACAGCATGCAGAAGCGTAAACTTGGCAAGTCCGACCTCGAATTCGCCCCGATCGCCTTCGGCGGCAACGTCTTCGGCTGGACGGCCGACGAGGCGGTCTCGCACAAGCTGCTCGACGCCTTCGTCGATGCCGGCTTCTCCTTCGTCGACACCGCCGACGTCTATTCGCGCTGGGTGCCGGGCCATACCGGCGGCGAGTCCGAGAAGATCATCGGCAGCTGGCTGAAGAAGAACCCGGCCAAGCGCGACAAGGTCCTGATCGCCACCAAGTGCGGCATGGTGCCGGCCGAGGGGGCGCTGACGCGGGCGCACATCAAGAAGTCGGTCGACGAGTCGCTGCAGCGCATGAACACCGACCGCATCGACCTCTTCCAGTCGCACAAGGACGACAAGGCGACACCGCAGGAGGAGACGCTCTCGACCTACGGCGAGCTGGTCAAGTCGGGCAAGTTGCGCTTCATCGGCGCCTCGAACTTCGACGCGCCGCGTCTCGCCGAGGCCGCCAAGATCTCCAAGGACAAGGGCCTGCCGCGCTACGAAAGCCTGCAGCCGCACTACAATCTCGTGGAGCGCGGCCTGTTCGAGGGCGCGCTGGAGAACGAGTGCCTGAAGGAGGGGATCGGCGTGATCCCCTACTACTCGCTCGCGTCGGGCTTCCTCTCGGGCAAGTACCGCTCCGAGGCCGATGTCGGCGACGCCAAGCGCGGCGCCGGCGTGAAGAAGTACATCAATCCCAAGGGCCTCGGCGTCCTCACCGCGCTGGACGCGGCGGCCAAGAAGCATGGCTCCAATCCGGCGCAGGTGGCGCTCGCCTGGCTGATGCAGCGGAAGTCGATCACCGCGCCGATCGTCAGCGCCACGAGCCTCAAGCAGCTCGACGACATCGTGAAGTCGGCGACCATCAAGCTCGACGCCGAGTCACTCGCCGCCATCGACAAGGCGAGCGCGCCCTAAGGTCCCGATGCTCGTCTTCCGCCAGCTCTTCGACCCGACTTCGTCGACCTACACTTATCTTCTGGGGTGTAGTGCGACGAAGGAGGCGCTGCTGATCGATCCCGTCTTCGAGCAGGTGCGGCGCGACGCGGCACTGGTGACGGAGCTCGGGCTCAACCTCCTCTGGACGCTCGACACCCATGTCCATGCCGACCATGTGACCGGCGCCTGGCTGCTGAAGCAGCGGCTGGGCAGCAAGATTGCGCTCGCCGCCGCATCGGGGGCGTCGGGCGCCGACCGGCTGCTGCAGGACGGCGACCGGGTCGAGTTCGGCCGCCGCTCGCTCGAGGTGCGCGCGACACCGGGCCACACGTCGGGCTGCGTGACCTACGTGCTCGACGACGAGAGCATGGCCTTCACCGGCGACTGCGTGATGATCCGCGGCTCGGGCCGCACTGACTTCCAGCAGGGCGACCCGCGCGCCCTCTACCGTTCGGTGCGCAGCCGCATCTTCTCGCTGCCCGAGGGCTGCCTGCTCTATCCGGCGCACGACTATCGCGGCCTCACCGTCAGCAGCGTGATCGAGGAGAAGAAGTTCAATCCGCGGCTGGGCGGCGAGGTCGGCGAGAACGATTATGTCGGCTACATGAAGAACCTCGATCTGCCGCACCCCAAGAAGATCGACGAGGCGGTGCCGGCCAACCTGCGCTGCGGCCAGCCCGGCAATGAGACCAAGGCGCCGGCTGAACCGGACTGGGCGCCGCTGCGCTTCACCTTCGGTGGCGTCTGGGAAGTCGAGCCGCACTGGCTGGAGGAGAACCTCGCCAAGGTGCGCGTGCTCGACGTGCGCGAGCCTGCCGAGTTTCAGGGTCCGCTGGGCCATATCGGTGGCGCCATCCTGATCCCGCTGGGGGAGCTCGCGCAACGTGCGGCGGAGCTGCCGAAGGACAAGCCCATCGTCGCGGTGTGCCGCGCCGGCAGTCGGTCGGCGCAGGCTACGGCCATCCTGCAGAAGGCGGGCGTCAAGGACCTGGCCAACCTGCCGGGTGGCATGCTGCGCTGGCGCGCCGAAGGCCGCAGCGTCGAGGGCGGCGCGGCCTAGACTTTCTTGAACGTGTCCTTGGTGACGTAGAGCGCCACGAGCGTGATCGCGGCTGCGGCCACGACCAGCCAGGCAGGTGCCAGGTCGTTGCCCGTGCGCCAGGAGAGCCACGTCGCTGCGAGTGGCGTCAGGCCGCCCACGATGCTCCAGGCGATGTTGTTGCCGATGGCGAGGGCGGTGCAGCGGATCGGCTCGGGCGTGCTCTCGACCATCAGCGCGCCCTGCACGCCGAACTGCAGGCCGAGCGCCAGCACGAAGCCCGCCTGACCGAGCAGGATGCCGGCCGCGGTGTTGTGCTGCATCAGCATGTAGAACGGCACTGCGCCCAGCACGCCGACGGCCGCGCTCGCCATCAGGAGGGTGCGTCGCCCCGTATGGTCGGCCAGCCAGCCGAAGAACAGCGAGACCGGCGTCACCGCCAGCATGCTGAGCGAGGTGACCTTGAACGTGTCGGCGGGCGAGACGCCACCCACACGCTGCAGCCACTCGGCGATGTAGATGAAGGCCGCCTGGAAGCCGACGGCCGCGAACAGGCTGAGGCCTGCGATGCGCAGCACGAGGCCAGGATGGTGGCGCAGCACCTCGGCGAGCGGCGAGGGGTGCTGGTTGGCGGGCGGCGGCAGGTCCTTCAGCGCGTAGCGGATGTAGAAGCCCGACAGCGCGATGATGAGGCTCAGCCAGAAGGGGATGCGCCAGCCCCAGGCCTGCAGCTCCGCGGGCGACATCAGGCTGGCGCAGGCGAGGGCCGCCATCGAGGCGAGCTGGATGCCCACCGCATAGCCCGCGCCGCAGATCGCACCGGCCAGCGCGCGCCGTCCTGTGGGCGCATGCTCGATCATGAAGACGTTGGCGATCGCCGATTCGCCACCCACCGCCAGCCCCTGGATCAGGCGCAGCACGGTGAGCAGGATCGGCGCGGCGATGCCGATGCTGGCATAGCCCGGCAGCAGGCCCATGCCGATGGTCGGCACGATCATGCCGGCGATCGACACGGTGAGCGCCAGCGGCCGGCCGTGGCGGTCGCCGATATGGCCGATGATGATCGCGCCCAGCGGCCGCGCGAGATAGCCCACGGCGAAGACGCTGAACACCGACAGCGCCTGCGAGATCGGGTCCTCGCTCGGGAAGAAGGTCGCGCCGATCTGCACGGCGAAGAAGCCGTAGATCGAGAAGTCGTACCATTCGAGGATATTGCCGATCGTGCCGGCGGCGACGATGCGCCGGCGTCTACTCGCGTCCATGTCAGAATCCGTAAAGCTTGGTGGGCGTG
Source organism: Reyranella sp. (assembly GCA_004296815.1). Classification (GTDB taxonomy): domain Bacteria; phylum Pseudomonadota; class Alphaproteobacteria; order Reyranellales; family Reyranellaceae; genus Reyranella. The sequence goes on from SCVT01000675.1 coordinate 9,098, forward strand.
TCGACCAGGATCGTGCGCCGCACCGCCGCGTCGGGTACCCACTCCTCGAACCATTTGAGGGTCAGCGGGTAGGTCGTCACCCGGTTGAGGTCGGTGTCGGTGTGCGGCCAGTCGCTGGCCCACAGGAGCCGCTGCGGTCCGAAGGCGTCGAGCAGCATCGGCGTGGCTTGCCGCGCGCGCTCCGGGCCGACCCTGTAGGCGCCGCACATCACGACGAACACGCGCTCGGTCCGCGCGCTCTGCAGCAGAAACTGGAAGCCGGGATCGCGCGCCGGCCCCAGCGTGCGGTCGAACATGCCGTAGTGCGGCATGACCACCTTGTGGCCGCCGTCGAGCAGCACAGGCAGGATCTCGGGCAGCCGCCGGCTCTCGACATAGAGATGGATCGGCCAGTCGCGCTTCAACGCCTCCGCGAACATGTCGCGATAGGCCGACCATTGCGGTGTCGGCAGGCCGTAGATCGGGAAGCGCAGGCCCCTGACACCTATGTCCGCCATGCTCTCCCAGTCCTGCGGCGTGATCTCGATCGAGGGCGAGACCCAGGGCACGCCGCGGAAGCGGCCGGGTTCGGCACGCAGCGCCTGGAAGAGGTATGAGTTGTCGAAGCCCAGGAACGAAGGTTGCAGGATCAGGGCGCGGCCGACGCCGTTCTTCGCCATGAGCTCGAGCAGGGTCTGCCACGAGGCGTCGTAGTTGGGCGCGTAGCGTGCGTTGGCGGCCAGCGCGAGGCCACGCACGAAGACATGCGTGTGCGCGTCGATCCAGGGCGGCAGGTCGGCGTGCGCCGGCAGCGTCACCGCAGCGAGCGCCCCGGTGGCGAAGGTGCGGCGGCCGAGAGTCATGTACGCAGCGTTGCGTCGCGCGAGGTTTCGCGGAACGTCAGCAGGGTGAGGAAGGAGATGGCGGCGGCTGCCATCAGCAGGAAGGCGGGGCTGAGATCCATGTGGCTGCGCGCGACCAGCCAGGTCGCGACCAGCGGCGTCAGCCCGCCCACGATGCCGAAGGCGATGTTGTAGCCCAGCGCCACCGCTGTGCAGCGCACCGACGCCGGCACCGCCTCGGTGAGCAGCGCCGGCATGATGCCGAGGAAGATGCCGGCGATGACCACGAAGCCCAGCTGCCCCGCGAGCTGCATGCCGAAGGAGGGATGGTGCATCAGCCAGAGCAGCGGCCAGGAGAAGAGGAAGCCCGCCACCAGGGCGGTGAACACCACGGGCCGGCGGCCGAACCGGTCGCCCAGCCAGCCGGCGAGCGGCGCAATCGGCATCAGCGCCAGCATGCTGATCGTGTTGACCTCGAGCGCCTGTGCCTCCGTGGTCTTCTCGACCGTCTGCAGCCAGGTCACGATGTAGAGGAACATCAGGTAGAAGCCGACCGCACCGAACATCGCGACGCCCGCGACCTGGAGGACGCTGCGCGGGTGGCGGGTGAGCGTGTCGATCAGCGGCGACTTCGTGGCGGTGCGCGGCCGCGGCGGCTCGGCCTCGGGCAGGCGGCGGATCCACCAGCCGACCACGCCGACCGCGAGCCCCAGCAGGAACGGGATGCGCCAGCCCCAGGCCGCGAGCGCCTCGGCCGGCAGCAGCGCGGCGAACGCCGCCCCCATGGCCGAGCCCAGCAGGAAGCCGCCGGTGGCGGCGAGCGAGGCCATGCTGCCCGCCAGCCCACGCCGTCCCGGCGGCGCCTGCTCGACCAGGAAGACCATCGCCATGCAGGCCTCGCCGCCGACCGACAGGCCCTGGATCATGCGCAGCAGCGTGAGCAGGATCGGCGCGGCGACGCCCAGCGTCTCGTGGCCGGGCAAGATGCCGACCAGGAAGGTCGGCAGCGCCATCGCCGCGATCGAGAAGGTGAGGGCGGCGCGTCGTCCGAACCGGTCGCCGATATGGCCGACCACGATGCCGCCCAACGGCCGCATCAGGTAGCCCAGCGCGAACACGCCGAACGCCGCCAGTACCTGGGCCAGCGGATCCTCGGCCGGGAAGAAGACCTTGCCGATGGTCGCGGCGAAGTAGCCGTAGATCGCGAAGTCGTACCATTCGAGCAGGTTGCCGATCATGCCGGCGGCGATGGTGCGTCGCGGGTGCGGGGGCGTCATTCGCCTCCGATTATGGCTACTTCTTCTCGATGTTCCAGAAGACCGGGATGGGGCTCGTCACCACGCCGCTGAGGCGATCCGAGCGCGTCGCGGTGGGCAGCGTGTACTGGCCGAGATGGATGTGCGTGCCGTACTGCACGGCGCGCGCCTGCAGCTCGGTCGCGATCTTCCTGCGGCTCTCGGCGTCGGAAGCGCGGGCGAAGGCGTCGCGCAGGCGCTCGACCTCGGCGTCGCACGGCCAGCCGAATGCCGCCTTGTCGCACGAGGCGTTGACCATCGAGTTGGTGAGCGGGTTCATCATGTCGACCGAGAGCCAGGCCGTCATGAAGCCGTTCCAGCCACCGTCCTGGGCCGGCGTCTTGCGCAGCCGGCGCGCCACGATCGCCTGGAAGTCGAGCGGCACCATCTGCACCTTGAAGCCACCCTTCTCGAGCAGGTCCTTGGCGATCGGGCCGGCGTTGGTCAGCACGGCGATGTCGGTCGTGTGCAGCATGACGAGCGGCGTGCCGTCATAGCCCGCCTCCTTCAGGAGCTCGCGCGACTTCGCGAAGTTGCCGCGCACCAGCCCGTCCATGCCGGCCTTGTTCTCGATCGGCGAGCCGCAGACGAACATGGCGTCGCAGGTCTGGTAGTAGCGCGCGTCGCCGATCACGCCCTCGAGGAACGACTTCTGGTCGAGCGCGTACATCGCCGCGCGGCGGACCCGCTCATCGTTGAACGGCGGCACGACGGTGTTCCAGCGGTAGACGTACTGCGCGCCGATCTTGTTGTAGACCTCGAGCTTCACATTCTTGTCGGCGAGCAGCAGCGACTTCAAATCGTGCGGCGGCGCCTCGATATAGTCGATCTCGCCCGCCAGCAGCGCGTTCACCGCGGTCTGGTGGTCGGGGATGGCGAGCCATTCCACGCGATCGACCTTGGCGACCTTGCCGCCGGCCAGTCCCGAGGCGGGCTCCGAGCGCGGCTTGTAGTCGGGGTTCTTCACATAGACGGTCTTCTCGCCGGGCTTCCACTCGTCGGCCTTGAAGATGAAGGGGCCGGAGCCCACGAACTCGGAGATCTGCTTGCCGGGCTCGGTGTCGGCGATGCGCTTGGGCATCATCAGCGGCGTCGAGCCGCCGGGCTTGGCGAGCGAATCGATGACCAGGCCGTAGGGCTCCTTCAGCACCAGCTTGAAGGTCTTGTCGTTCACCGGCTCCAGCGATGCCACGAAGCTCATGAGCTTGAGGCCCAGCGTATCGCGCGCGCCCCAGCGCTTCAGCGAGGCGATGCAGTCCTCGGCCGTGACCGGCTTGCCGTCGTGCCACCTGAGCCCGTCGCGCAGGGTGAAGGTGTAGGTGAGCTTGTCGTCGCTGAGCGTCCAGGTATCGACCATCTGCGGCTGCGCCTGCAGGTTCTCGTCCACGGCGAACAACGTGTCCCACACCATGTAACCGTGGTTGCGCACGATGTTGGCGGTGGTCCAGATCGGGTCGAGGACCTTGAGGTCCGAATGCATCACCGCCTTGATGGTCTTCGGCTGGGCGAAAGCAGGCACGGCAACGAGGGCGGCGACGGCAGCCGCCGCCAGGAGACGCAGTTTCATCGGTTCAGCTCTTCCAGCGTTCGGTGGCGCGGGCGCCCGGCGCGATCTCGGAATCGGGCTTGGTCTCGACCTTGGCCATGTGGTTGTAGCGTTGCGCCGCGAACCAGACCGCGTAGTCGCCGAACTTGATCGGCGGATACTTGGGCGGCTGCTCCGCGGACTGGCAGGAGGGCAGGCATTCGATCACCGTGTCGTGGTCGGGATCGCAGAAGAACGGGATGGCGTAGCGCAGCACGCCCGAGACGTTGCGCACGCGGTGCGGCGTCGAGAGGAACCGCTCGTTGGTCCAGCGGTGCAGGATGTCGCCGCCGTTCACGACATAGGCGCCCTCGACATAGGGCGCGTCCATCCAGCCGCCGTTCGGCAGCTGGATCGACAGGCCCTGCACCTTGTTGGGCGGCAACAGGGTCATGAATCCGGAGTCAGTGTGGGGCACCAGGCTCGCCACGCTTTCGTCGGCGCCGTCGATCAGCGGATAGCGCGACTGGCGCAGGATCATGTGGGGCCTGGCGAAGCAGGCGTCGAAATAGTCCTCCGGCAGGTCGAGCGCCAGCGCGTAGAGCTTCACCAGCTTCTGGCAGAGCGCCTCGAGCGCGTTCATGTAGCTGAGCGTCTGCTCGCGGAAGCCCGGCAGGTTGGCCGGCCACTTGTTCATGACATGGAAGCGGCGCTGGGCGATCACGTCGGGGTCGCTGGCGTCGCGCTCGCGGCGCAGGAAGAACGCCTCGTTCTGGCTGGGCTTCTTGCCCTGGGCCGCCGCGTTGGGCGGCGCCTTGTCCTGAATCGGCATGTAGCCGATCGTGTGCTCGTCGACCTTGACCTTGAGCTTCTCCTCCAGCGGTAGCGCATGGAAGCGCGCCGCCTCGGCATACTGCGCGTCGATCAGCGACTGCGGGATGCCGTGGCCCGCGAGGTAATAGAAGCCGACATTCTCGAAGGCGAAGCGCAGCTCGGCCGCGGCCTTCTCGGCCGCGCCCGGCACGCCGGCCAGGTAGGCCGCCACGTCGATCAGCGGGATCTCGCCGCCGATCATCTTCGTCGGCGCAGGTGCGGCTTTTGCCGGTGTCTGAAGGGCTGGCTGCTGCATCCTGGAACCTCCGCAGGCGAACACGAAACGCTACCATGCGCGCCGGAACCCCTGCAAAATCTGCGCCGCGCCAGTTTCGCAAGGGAGAGATGTTTGTTCGCAAGGGATCCTCGATTGAGGCGCCGCGCTCTCCTCGGCGGCGCGGCTGCCCTTGCGTTCGGCACGGCGCCGGCGCGGGCCGCCTCGCAGGCCGTGCGGCTGCTCTGCGGCTTCGGCGCCGGCAATCCCACCGACCTCTGCGCCACCCTGATCGGCGAGGCCTTCGCCGACGCGCTCGGCCAGCCGATCGAGCTCGACTATGCGATCGGCGACGCCGGCCGCACGGCCGTGCGCGAGACGATCGACAGCGAGCCTGACGGCCACACCTTGCTGATCGCCGAGGTGCTGAACCTCGTGCTCCAGGATTCCAGCGGCGACCTGCTGAACGGGCTCCAGCCCGTCGCCAAGATCACCCGAGGCATGTCGGCATCGATCGTGGCCAGCGCGGTGTCCGGCGTTGACAGCTGGGACAGACTGCTGACGGCCGCGCGCTCGCGTTCGCTGCGTGCCGCCACGACGGGATCGCGCACGACCCTCGGCATGGCGATGGGCCTCGTCGAGGAGCGGGCGCGACTCTCGTTCGACGTGCGCGAGGTCGCGAACACGCGCGAGGCGCTCGATCTCCTGCGCACGCGGCGGGTCGACATCGCGGCCCTCGATACGCGGAGCGCGCTGCTCAACAACGACCGCAACGGCACAAAGCTCGCCGTGATCGCCACCTCGGGCGCACGCCGCTCGCCGGACCTGCCGCGCGTGCCGACCTTCGCCGAGATCTTCAATGATCCCAAGATCGCCTACACGATCAGCTATGCCGTCTTCACCTCGGCCCGCGTTGCTCCGCCGGCCACGGAGCGACTGACGGCGGCGATGCTGCGCATCCGTGACGACCGCCAGGTCGAGAGCCAGGCGCGGTTCGCCCGCCTGCCGCTGCAGATCGACGGGCCGGATGTGGTGCGCGAGACCATCGCCCGCGACCGCCGCGTCGCCGGCGCGCTGCCCAGGGTCTGACGGTCAGCGGCTTGCGTCGACGCTGAACGGGATTTCGCCGTCGAGCTGCGGGTTGCCGCCGACCCTCCAGGCGAGGCCGTACTTGCCGGGCGGCAGGGTGGGCGCCCGCGCGAACAGCACCTCGGGTGCCGATTCGAGCCTGGGATGCAGCACCTCGACGACCTGGCCGTCGCGCACGATCGCCAGCCTCGAATCCTGGTGGTCGACCGGGCGGTTGAAGCGCACGTAGAAGCCGCTCGAGCGCGGGCCGATGATGGCGTGGGCCTTCGGCGCCGACTCCAGCACCTTGAGTTCCTGAGCGGCCACGGTCGTGGCGAAGCTGCCGAGAGCGGCTGCGCCGAGGAGAGACCGTCGCGCGATCATTGCGGCGCCTTCCCGGCGGCGCGCTCCAGCCGTCGCGTCAGGAACCAGGTGAGGCCGAGGAACGCCACCAGCATGGTAACGCCGAAGGCCGACAACGCATCGTTCATGGTCTTCTCCGAGAGATAGCCGAAGCCGAAGCCCGCCGAGACCGCCGCACCTGCCCAGATCCCGGCGGCGATGAAGTTCAGCACCAGGAAGCGCGGCCAGCTCAAGGTGGAGGCGCCGTAGGCGAAGCCCGCGACGTTGCGGATGATTCGCGGGAAGCGGTGGATCAGGATCATCCAGACATGGTGCCGCTCGGAGAGCCGGGCGGCCGTCTCGACGGCGCGCTGCAGGCGGGGGAAGCGGCCGAGCCAGCCCGTGCCGAAGCGCCGGCCGACCCAGAAGCGCACCACGTCGCCCATGAAGGTGCCGCCCCAGCATGCCGCCAGGACCTGCTCGTAGCCGAGCGCGCCGGCCTGCGCGGCATAGCCCGCGAACAGGGCCAGCAGCAGGCTGTTGGCCATCGAGTAGACGGCGAGGAAGCTGTAGACGGCATCGCCGTGCTGGCGGATGAACTCGAGGAACGCGGCGAGGTCGGCGGGAAACATCGGCAGCTTCCCTACAACGAAAAAGGCGGTCCCGCGAGGGACCGCCTTTCGTCGTCTTCAGCTAACCAGGATCAGATCAGCTTAGCTCGGGCCGATCGGGCGGCCGGGCCAGCGATAGCCGGGGGCCGGCAGCGGGATCTTCGCCTGGATCAAGCCATCCTCGAGGACGGGGATGCCCTCGGCGTAGTTGCCCTGCTCGCACTTGTAGATCGCAGCCGACTCCGGCGTCGTGACCTGCGAGGTGCGGTACTGGCGCCACTTGTCCGACAGCGCCTTGCAGTAGGAGGCCGGATCCGAGAACACCGTCGTGGTGCTCACCATGCCGCCGACCGAGATCTCGACGCGGCGGTTCTGCGGCTCGCGGACGTTGTCGCCGGTCTGCACGAGGAGGCCTTCCTCGCCGCGACCGCTGACCTGGATGGCGGTGGCCGGGACGCCCTCACGGACCAGCTGGTCCTTGACGGCATTGGCGCGGCGCAGCGACAGCGCCATGTTGTACTGCGGCGAGCCCGACGTGTCGGTGTGGCCGACCGCGGTGATGTTGGCGGAGCCGCGGGTCTTGTAGGCGGCGGCGGCCTGGCGGACCGTGTCGACGGCCTGCGAGGTGAGGTTCGAGCGATCCCAGTCGAAGAAGACCATGAAGGTCTGGGCCTGGGGGGCCGGCGGCGGAGGCGGCGGGGGCGGCGGCGGCTCAGCGGCGCAGGCGCCCAGCAGGAAGGTCGCCGCAGCGACGACCAACAGTTTCTTCAGCATGGATATCCCCTCGTGTGGCGTATCGTGTGGCGTAAGGTGCGACGCGCCCATCGCGAGCCCGTCCACCCTCGCCAACGGCCTGGGGGCGCTCCGGTTCCCACGGGGCCTGCAGATATTCGTTTTTGAGTGGCTTTCAGCCACCTCCCCCTCGCCCCCGGGGCGAAGGGAAGGGGAAGAACAAAGAGACTACGGGATCATTTGCGGGTCGAGCGAGGCGAAGCGGCGCTGCTGGTCGGAGAAGATGACCATGAAGAGCTCGCGGAAGAGCTGCTCGATGCGCGGGTCGGTGGGGCCGGTCGCCTGCGTCCAGGCGGTGGTGAACGACATGGCCTGCGCGTTGCGGCAGTAGATGGCGTAGACGTAGAAGCGGCCCGGCGTCCCTGGCTTGAAGCGCGGCGGCTGGCCGGCGCACACCGGATCGGCGTTGAGGTTGTTGGCGGGATCGAACACCAGCACCAGCCGGTAGTCGGGGGAGGGCGGCGGCAGCGGCCGGTCGTAGGTGAAGGTGAGGGCCGGCCTGGGCTTGGCGCGCTGCATGGCCGGCAGCAGGTCGCGCGCCACGGTGGCGGGATCGACCCCCGGAAAGGCATCACCCGCCAGGATGACCGGGAAGTTCTTGCCGTCGGTCGCCGCGAAGAACTCGCGATAGTCGTACTGCGGGGCATAGTAGTTGCCGCCGATCGTGGCCGCATAGGCGATGGCCGGCAGGGCGGCGAGGGCAGCGAGCGCTATGGCGATCTTGCGGGCGAGCTTGGGGGCGAGACGCATGGGAACTCCGTGGGGCTGACGTCAGGCTAAGTCTGCGGACTCTGGCGCGGCAATTCAGGCTTTCGTGAGATCGGGTCCGGCGGCGTTCACGGGGGCGGCATCGCGGGGGGCACCTGGGGCCGGCGATCAGCACGGTTGTTTCCCTGGATACGAGGCCAGCGCCGCCCCGGATGTCGAAGTTCCCTCGTCCTACGAGGGCGAAGGGGGCGGCTGCCATGGGGTGATCCGCGGGATCCAGCGCGGGACGGCGGCGCAGAACGCCTCGTACTCGCTCCCGAACGTCCGCTCGAGCGTGGGTTCTTCGTACCCCACGACGAAGACGTGGAAGCCGAGCCAGAGCACCGCGCCGTAGACGATGAGGCGCCAATCGCCCAACAGCATCGCTTGACCCAGGATGATGGCAACGACCGCGACGTACATTGGATTGCGCACAAAACGGTAGAGGCCGGTCACCACGAGAGTCCGGGGCGGCGCGATGGGCGCGGGGGTGCCGAGCCCCTGCAGCGCGAACCGCGCAAAGGCGTCGACGAGCCCGGGCACGCCTGCGAGGATCAACATCGCGCCGATGCCGCGCGTCAGCTCCAGGCCAAGGAACGGCGGCTGGAGTTGCCAATCCGTGACCGACCATGGAATGAGCCCCGCCAGCGTGAATGGCGCGACCACGAAGAAAACGGCCGAGCCCAGGACGGCAATGGTTCGTTGCACGCCGGTTCCCGACTCTCGCTGCGAGGTCATTCCAACCTCCCCGTCATGGTGTCCCGGCGTCTCCGGGGGCCGACACGCTCGCCAATTTATCCCAAAAGCGGAAACCGCGCACGACCACGCCAGAATGCCGGCGCACACGATCCGGAATTTTTATTTTTCGCTTTTCATGCGACACATTCCTCTCACGTTTGGGGAAGGCGGACAGCCGTGACAGAAGCTGCAAGTGACGGTCTGAGGGTGAACATCGGGTGCGGAGCGCAGCCCACGCCGGGTTGGAGGAATTTCGACAACTCGTTCAGCCTGACGCTGTCGAAGCACCCGAGGCTCGCCGCCCTCCTTGCCAGGCTCAGGCTGCTGAACTCAGGACAGATCGCTTTCATAGCTTTCTGCCGGCAGAACAAGATCGAGTATGCCGACGCGACGCGAAACGTCCCTCTGCCGACGGGCTCCGTGGACGTCATCTACAGCGCCTACATGCTCGAACACCTGGACAGGGTCGATGCGGATCGATTCCTGAAGGAGGCTTTGAGGATACTGAAGGTCGGGGGAATCCTTCGGCTCGCGGTCCCCGACATTTCGGTGGCGATCGACGAGTACCGGACGGGCAAGGTCGATGCCGACGAGTTCATGGACAAATCGGAGATCGGCTTCACGCGCCCCCGCTCGTTCGCGGAAAGACTGCGCATGCTGCTGGTCGGCACGCGAGGCCATCACTGGGCATACGATGGCAAGTCTCTCTCCAGGCTTCTGCTGAAGAACGGATTTTCCGAACCGGTTGTCTTGCCGGCGGGCGAAACGACCGTCGTCAATCCGGGTTCGCTGCCTTTGCGTGATGGCGAAGGCTGGGGAGTCTACGTCGAGGCGAAGAAGCCAGCGCCGTCCCGCTGACGCGCGCCGGCATCATCGTCCGGCTTTCTTGATCTTCGTATTTCATGCGACACAGATGATCGCGACAGGGATCGCCAATCTTTCGGAGGAAACCGCCATGGCATCGCCGCTTTTCGACCTGACCGGCAAGGTCGCCATCGTCACCGGCTCGAGCAAGGGCATCGGCAAGTCGATCGCCATGCATCTCGCGCTGTCGGGCGCCAAGGTCGTGGTGTCCTCGCGCAAGGCGCCGGCCTGCGAGGAAGCGGCGGCGGAGATCCGCGCGGCCGGCGGCCACGCCACGGTGATCCCCTGCAACATCTCCGACAAGGCGCAGGTCGAGCGGCTGGTCGCCGAGACCAAGAAGCAGCTCGGCCCGGTCGACGTCATGGTCTGCAACGCCGCGTCCAACCCGTACTACGGGCCGAACGAGAAGCTGCCGGACGACGTGTTCATGAAGGTGATGCACAACAACATCCTCTCCAACATGTGGCTGGTGAATCTCTGCCTGCCCGACATGCGGGCCAAGAAGGACGGCTCGATCATCATCGTCTCCTCGATCGGCGGCGTGCGCGGCTCGCCGGTGATCGGCGCCTACTGCATCTCGAAGGCCGCCGACATGCAGCTCGCCCGCAACCTCGCGCTGGAGTACGGGCCGGACAATATCCGCGTGAACACGATCGCGCCGGGCCTGGTGAAGACCGACTTCGCCAAGGCGCTGTGGGACGACGCCAAGTATCTCGAGAAGCGCCTGGCCGGGGCGCCGCTGCGCCGCATCGGCGAGCCCGACGACATCGGCGGCATCGCCGTCATGCTGGCCGGCAAGGCCGGCGCCTTCATCACCGGCCAGACCATCATTGCCGATGCGGGCGTGACGATCGGAGGCTAAGCTCCTCCCAACGACACGGGAGGAAACAATGAGGCGCACAAGCGTTCTGATCGCAGTTCTCGGCGTCCTGTTCGCGACGGCCGCCGGGGCGCAGACCTATCCCAGCAAGCCGATCCGCATCGTGGCGCCGTTCCCGCCGGGCGGCGTCGCCGACGTGCTGGCGCGGGCGATCCAGCCCGGCTTGCAGGAGGCGCTGGGCCAGCAGGTCATCATCGACAACAAGCCAGGCGCCGGCGGCAACGTGGGCGCCGAGATCGTGGCCAAGGCCGATCCCGACGGCCACACGCTGCTGCTCGCCTCCGCGGGCATCCTGACCATCAACGAGTTCCTCTACGGCAAGATGCCGTTCGATCCGGACAAGGCCTTCGCGCCGATCACCGTGGTGGGCGACATGCCCAACATCGTCGTGGTCAACCCGAAGACCGGGCTGAAGACGCTGAAGGAGCTGATCGACAAGGCCAAGGCCGAGCCCGGCAAGCTGAACTTCGGCTCGGCCGGCAACGGCACCACGACGCACCTCGCCATCGTGCTGCTGGAGCAGGCGGCCAAGATCAAGCTCGCGCACGTGCCCTACAAGGGAGCGGCGCCCGCGGTGCAGGACCTGCTGGCCGGCCAGATCGACGGGCTGGTCGACAACCCGCCGCTGGTCGTGGGCCACATCAAGAGCGGCGCGCTGACGGCGCTCGCCTGGGCCGCCCCGCAACGCCTGCCGATCCTGCCCGACGTGCCGACCGCCGCGGAGGCGGGCCTGCCGGGCTTCGAGGCGTCGTCGTGGTTCGCGCTGGTGGCGCCGGCCGGAACCCCGAAGGAGATCGTCGAGCGGCTGAACGCCGAGACAGCCAAGATCCTGAAGGACCCCAAGCTCGTCGAGCAGTTCGCCGGCCGCGGCGTGCGGCTGGTCGGCAACCCGGTCGCCGAGTTCACCGCCTTCATCCCCAAGGAGCGCGCGCGCTGGGCCGAGATCGTCAAGGCCTCGGGCGTGAAGCTGGAGTAGCCGCGTACGATGAGCCTCTACCAGGTCCAGAAGCTGATCTATCAGCTCAACCGCGATCCCCGCACGCGTGAGCGTTATGCGAGCGAGCGGGACGCAGTGCTGGCCGAGTACGAGCTCACGGCCGAGGAGAAGGGCGCGCTGACCAAACCCGATATCGGACTGCTCTACGTGCTGGGCGTCAACGGCCAGCTGCTGATGCACTTCGCGGCGCTCCACAAGGTCGAGTGGCCGGACTATCTCGAGCGCATGCGGCAAGGGCTGAAGGATCACGGCCAGGTGCGCGAGGGCGTCTATGCCGCCACCGGCTACGAGGGCGTCGAGGCGCATGACGCCCGCCTCAAGAGAGAACGGGAGTCCCGCTGATGCCTCTGGTCTATTGCGGCGCCTGCAGCCACGCGCCCGGCATCACCGCGCGCGCCGAGCGGGCCGACACCCAGACGCGCCAGGCGCTGGAGAGCGCCTTCCGCCGCATGGGCGACGACATCCGCGCGACGAAGCCGGACGCGCTGGTCGTGATCGCGGCCGAGCACTTCGCGAACTTCTTCATGAACAACATGCCGGCCTTCGCCATCGGCATGGCCGACGCCTACGAAGGCCCGATCGAGGACGAGGCATTCCTTCGGATCAAGCGCACCACGGTGCCGGGCAACAAGGCGCTGTCGCGCAAGGTGATCGAGAACGTCATGCAGACGGTCGACGTGGCCTACGCCGAGGAATGGAAGTTCGACCACGGCATCTCGGTGCCGCTGCACTTCCTGACGCCCGACTACGACCTGCCCATCATCCCGGCCAACATCAACTGCCAGGGCCCGCCGCTGGCACCGCTGCAGCGCGCCTGGGCGTTCGGCGAGGCGCTGCGGCGCGCGGCCGATGCGGTCCCTGAGCGCATCGCGCTGATCGGCACCGGCGGCATCTCGCATTGGCCGGCGACGCCCGACTCGGGGAAGATCAACCAGGAATGGGACCAGGAGTTCCTGCGCCGCTGGTCGGCCAACGACCGCGAGGCGCTGCTCTCCTACACCGACGCCGAGACCTATCGCGCGGCGGGGCAGGGCGGCTTCGAGATCCGGACCTTCATCGCCGCCGCGGCGGCGGCGAAGGGCGCCAAGGGAACGGTCGAGTTCTGCGAGCCGATCCCGATCTTCGCCGTGAGCTGCACCATCGCGCGGATGGCGGTCGCAGCCTAGGCGGGCTTCTTCTTGAAGGTGACGACCAGCACGTCGCGGTAGGCGGGCTGGGCGGGGTTCTCGGGCTCGACCGGCGTGACGCCGTGGTAGCGGCGGCTGTCGTCGACCAGCGCGGCGTCGAGCGGGTCGGTCAGCGTGAAGGAACCGAGCGTGCGCTTGTCGAGATCGTGCACCGTCGTGGTGCCGCTCTGGATGTTGCGGCGGTTGATCAGCAGCACGAGCACGTAGTCGACGCCGTCGCGGTGCATGCCCTCGGGCGTCGGCTTGCCCTGCTCGCCCTGCCTCGCCTCGATGCGGAACTGGTGCGCCTCGATGTGCCACCTGTCCGTCTCCGGCGCGAGGCGGCCGAACAAGGCGCGGCAGTATTCGAGGATGGTGCGCATCGAGGCGCCGTCGCCGATCTCGTCGGTGATCGGCTTGAACCAGCGTTCGATGCCGCCGTTCAGCGTGTTGTAGTTGACGCCCTGGTAGTGCGGCTGGTGCGGCCCGCGGACGATGGCGCCCTGGCGCTCGGCGGCCCACACGCCGAAGCGACGCTTCCGGTAGCGGCCGCCGTCGCCCATGTAGGTGTCGACCTCGAGGTCGCTCCAGCTCTCGGCGAAGGTCGGCCAGTCGGCGAGCGTGCCGAAGCGGGCGAAGGCCGTCCGCATGTCGGGGGCTTCGACGAAGGCATAACCCGCCCGCGCAATCGCGGTGCGAATGCCCGAGGCGTTCTGGAGGCCCGTCCCTATTTCGCTCATCTGCCGATCTCGCTCATTGAAAAAGCGTATCATTCCGTCACCGAACCGCCACATGATCTAAAGTCAGGGCCGACCCGGAGAAAAACGATGCCTTATGCGACGACTGATGACGGCGTGAAACTCTACTTCGAGGAGACGGGATCGGGTGCCCCCATCGTGTTCGTCCACGAGTTCGCCGCCGACCACCGCTCCTGGGAAGCGCAGATGCGCCACTTCGGCCAGCGCTACCGCTGCATCACCTACAGCGCGCGCGGGTATCCGCCGTCCGACGTGCCCGAGAAGGCCACGAGCTACAGCCAGGATCGCGCCACCGACGACATCCTGGCCGTCATGGATCACCTGAAGATCGACAAGGCCCATGTCGTGGGTCTGTCGATGGGCGGGTTCGCGAGCCTGCACTTCGGCTTCCGCCATCCCAAGCGCGCTCGCTCGCTGGTCGTGGCAGGCGTGGGCTACGGCGCGGAGAAGCACGAGCAGGCCAAGTTCCGGACCGAGGTCGAGGTGGTGGCCAAGTCGCTGCTGGGGGAGGGGATGGCGGCTTTCGCCGAGAAGTACGCCTACGGTCCCACGCGCGTGCAGTTCGAGAACAAGGACCCGCGCGGCTTCCTGGAGTTCAAGCAGGCGCTGGCCGAGCATTCGGCGCTGGGCTCGGCCAACACCCAGATCGGCTGCCAGGGCCAGCGGCCTTCGCTCTACGACCTCGTGGACAAGATGCGGGCGATGACGGCGCCGACCCTGATCCTGACCGGTGACGAGGACTGGCCCTGCCTCGCACCGTCGCTCCTGATGAAGCGCGAGATCCCGACGGCGGCGCTGGCGGTGATGCCGAACTGCGGCCACACGATCAACCTCGAGGACCCCGACCAGTTCAATCGCATCGTCGGCGACTTCATCGGGCAGGTCGACGCCGGCCGCTGGCCCCAGCGCGACCCGCGCGCCATCTCGGGCTCGATCACCGGGATGAAGTCCTAGGCGGTCGAATCAGGCGGTGAGGCCGCCGTCGCAGACGAACTCGGAGCCGGTCGAGAAGCCCGACTCGTCGGAGAGCAGGAAGAGGATCATGTAGGCGACCTCTTCCGCCTGGCCGAGGCGGCCGAGCGGATGCATCTCCTCGAGCGACTGGCGGCCGCTCACATTGCCGACATTCTGCTCGAGCCGCGGCGCGATCATCGGCGTGTCGATGTAGCCCGGATGCACCGAGTTGCAGCGGATGTTGTACTTCTGGCCGGCGCAATGCAGCGCCACGTTCTTGGTCAGCGTGCGCACCGCGCCCTTGCTGGCGCAGTAGGCCATCGCCTGGGCGGCGCCACGCAGTCCCAGGACCGAGGAGATGTTGACGATCGAGCCGCCGCCCGACTCCTTCATCGCCGGGATCGCGGCCTTGCAGCCGAGGAAGGTGCCGAGCGAGTTGATGTCGTTGATGCGGCGGTATTCGGCGAGGCTGCAATCCTCGATGTTGTTGCGCACGCCGACGCCTGCCGCGTTGAGCAGCCCATTCAGGCCGCCGAACTTCTGCTTGGTCGCGGCGACGGCCGCCTCCCAGCTCGCTTCCTGCACCACGTCGAGCGCCACGAAATGCGCCGCCGCACCGAGCTCGGCCGCCAGCACCTTGCCCTTGGCCTCGTCGCGGTCGGCGATCACGGCCTTGCCGCCCTCGCGCACCACCAGCCGCGCGGTTGCCGCGCCGATGCCCGAGGCGCCGCCGCTGATCAGCACGACCCTGTCCTCAACGCGGGGCAAGGAGCGACCTCCCGATACCTGCGGTGATGCCGCCATCGGCGGTGTATTCCGCGCCGGTGACGAAGGCCGACCGGTCCGAGGCCAGCCACAGGACCAGCTCGCCGAGATCGTTCGGCTCGGCCATGCGGCCGATCGGGTGGCGGCTGCCGATGAAGGCCTTGCCCTGCTCGTGGCCGACCGCCTGCCACAGCGGGTTGAAGATCGCGGTGTCGACACCGCCCGGATGCACCGAGTTGCAGCGTATGTCGTACTTCTGCTCGGCGCAGTGCAGCGCCACGCTCTTGCTCAGCAGCCGCACCGCGCCCTTGCTCGCGGTATAGGCGGTGGGCCCGGCGCTGCCGATCAGGCCGGCGATCGAGGAGATGTTGACGATCGAGCCCTTGGACCGGGGCTTGCCGGCGCCGAGATGCTTCATGCCCTGGATGGCGTACTTGCAGCCGAGGAACACGCCCTCGGAGTTGACCGCCTGGACCTTCTGCCAGTTCTCGACCGTGGTGGTCTCGGGCGTGCCTGAGCCGCCCGAGATGCCGGCATTGTTGACCATGATGTCGAGCCGGCCCTCGCGCTTCAGCACGTCGGCCAGCAGGGCCTGCCAGGACTCCTCGGAGGCGA
>SCVT01000676.1 GCA_004296815.1 Reyranella sp.
GGTTGGTCGAGGTCGGCTTGCCTTTCTGATGCTCGCGGTAGTGGCGCGTCACCGTGCCGTGGGCCGCCTCGGCCTCGACGGTCCTGCCGTCCGGCGTCATTAGCACCGAGGTCATGAGGCCGAGCGACCCGAAGCCCTGCGCGACCGTGTCGGACTGCACATCGCCGTCGTAGTTCTTGCAGGCCCACACGAACTCGCCGTGCCACTTCAGCGCCGAGGCGACCATGTCGTCGATCAGGCGGTGCTCGTAGACGATCTTCTTGGCCTTGAACTTGTCCGCGAACTCCTTGTCGAATACCTCCTGGAACAGGTCCTTGAAGCGGCCGTCATAGCGCTTGAGGATGGTGTTCTTGGTC
The DNA here is from genome assembly GCA_004296815.1 of Reyranella sp. GTDB lineage: Bacteria > Pseudomonadota > Alphaproteobacteria > Reyranellales > Reyranellaceae > Reyranella. The sequence goes on from SCVT01000676.1 coordinate 357, forward strand.
GAGAGATAGACCGGCCAGCCGCGCATCAGGCCGTAGTTGAACGAGCTGCGCGCGAAGCCGACGATCGAGTCGTCGAGATTGTACATCGACATGGCGACGCCACCGCCGGGGAAGTCGAACACGTCGTGCTCGATGATCTTGCCGTCCTCGCCGGTGAACTTGATGGTCAGCTTGCCCTTGCCAGGGACCACGAAGTCGGTGGCGCGGTACTGGTCGCCGAAGGCGTGACGGCCGATGACGATGGGGTGCGTCCAGCCCGGCACCATCCGCGGCACGTTCTTGCAGACGATCGGCTCGCGGAAGATCGTGCCGCCGATGATGTTGCGGATCGTGCCGTTGGGCGACTTCCACATCTCCTTGAGCTTGAACTCCGCGACGCGCGCCTCGTCCGGCGTGATCGTCGCGCACTTCACGGCGACGCCGTACTTCTTCGTCGCTTCGGCCGAGTCGATCGTGACCTGGTCGCGGGTCTTGTCGCGGTTCTCGATGCCGAGGTCGTAGTACTTCAGGTCGATGTCGAGATAGGGAAGGATCAGCTTGCCCTTGATGAACGCCCAGATGATGCGGGTCATCTCGTCGCCGTCCATCTCGACGACCGGGTTCTTCACCTTGATCTTCGCCATCGTGCTTCTCCCGGCCCTCAAAATAGTTGAGCCGCCCCGGTTGCCCAGGGCGGCTCGATCTTAACCCGTATCAGAGAGCAGCGAGCGCGTCGTTCAACGTCTTGCTCGGCCGCATCGCCGCCGACGTCTTGGTGCTGTCAGGCAGATAATAGCCGCCGGTATCGACCTTCTTGCCCTGCGCGGCGATCAGCTCGGCATCGATCTTGGCCTCGTTCTCCTCCAGCGTCTTCGCCAGCGGCTTGAACTTGGCCGACAGCGCCGTGCTGTTGTCACGGCGGGCCAGCGCCTGGGCCCAGTAGAGGGCCAGGTAGAAATGGCTGCCGCGGTTGTCCAACTCGCCGACCTTGCGGGCGGGCGAGCGGTTGTTCTCGAGGATCTTGCCGTTGGCCTCGTCCAGCGTCTCGGCCAGGACCTTCACGTCCTCGTTGCCAGTCTGCTGCGCCAGGTGCTCCAGCGACGCGCCGAGCGCCAGGAATTCGCCCAGCGAATCCCAGCGCAGGTAGCCCTCGTGCTGGAACTGCTCGACATGCTTGGGCGCCGAGCCGCCGGCACCGGTCTCGAACAGCCCGCCGCCCTGCAGCAGCGGAACGATCGACAGCATCTTGGCCGACGTGCCGAGTTCCATGATCGGGAAGAGGTCGGTCAGGTAGTCGCGCAGCACGTTGCCGGTGACGGAGATCGTGTCCTGGCCCTTGCGGATGCGCTCGAGCGAGAACTTGATCGCCTCGAACGGCGCCAGGATGCGGATGTCGAGACCCTTGGTGTCCTCGTTCTTGAGGTACGTCTCGACCTTCTTGATCAGCTGCGCATCGTGCGCGCGCTTGGCGTCGAGCCAGAATACCGCGGGGGTGTTGGTGAGCCGCGCGCGGCGCACGCCGAGCTTGACCCAGTCGCGGATCGGCTCGTCCTTGACCTGGCACATGCGGAAGACGTCACCGGTCTCGACCTTCTGGGTCATCAGGACCGTGCCGTCCTCGGCAACGACATTAACCGTGCCATCTGCAGGGATCCGGAAGGTCTTGTCGTGCGAGCCGTACTCCTCGGCCTGCTGCGCCATCAGGCCGACGTTCGGCACGGTGCCCATGGTCTTCGGATCGAAGGCGCCATGCGCCTTGCAGTCGTCGATGACGGCCTGGAACAGCGTCGAGTAGCAGCGGTCGGGGATAGCGGCGATGCAGTCGTAGAGCTTGCCGTCGGGGCCCCACATCTTGCCCGACTCGCGGATCATCGCCGGCATCGAGGCATCGATGATCACGTCGCTCGGCACGTGGAGATTGCTGATGCCCTTGTCGGAGTTGACCATGGCGAGGGCCGGGCGCTTGGCGTACTCGGCTTGGATGTCGGCCTTGATCGCGGCCTTCTCGGTGTCCGGCAGCGTCTCGATCTTGGCCATCATCTCGCCGACACCGGTGTCGGGATCGACGCCGATCTTCTTCAGCGTCGCACCATGCTTCTTGAACACGTCGGCGAAGAACACCGACACGCAGTGGCCGAACAGGATGGGATCGGAGATCTTCATCATGGTCGTCTTGAGATGCAGCGAGAAGAGGATGCCGTCCTTCTTGGCCGCATCGATCGCGCTGTTGAAGAAGGCCTCCAGCGCCTTGGCGTTCATCACCGAGCAATCGATGATCTCGCCGGCCTTGAGCGGGATCTTGGGCTTCAGCACGGTGGTCGTGCCGTCCTTGGCGACCAGCTCGATGCGGGCCGTGGTCGGCGCCGACAGGGTCGTGGCGACCTCCGAGCCGTAAAAATCATTGGCCGACATGTGGGCGACGCGCGTCTTCGAGTCCTTGCTCCAGGCGCCCATCTTGTGCGGATGCTTGCGCGCGTACTGCTTCACGGCACCGGCGGCGCGGCGGTCGGAATTGCCCTCGCGCAGCACCGGGTTGACGGCGCTGCCCAGCACCTTGCCGTAGCGGGCGCGGATTTCCTTGTCCGCCGGCGTTGCATCGCTGTCGGGGTAGTTCGGGATGTCGTAGCCCTTGCCCTGCAGCTCCTTGATCGCGGCCTTGAGCTGCGGGATCGAGGCGGAGATGTTCGGCAGTTTGATGATGTTGGCTTCGGGGCGCGTCGCAAGCTTGCCGAGCTCGGCGAGCTCGTCGGGGATCTTCTGCCCGGGCTTCAGCTTGTCGGGGAAGTTGGCGATGATGCGGCCGGTCAGCGAAATGTCCTTCAGCTTCATCTTCACGCCGGCTGTCGCGACGAAGGCCTGGACGATGGGCAGCAGGGAAAACGTCGCAAGCCCCGGCGCTTCATCGACCTTCGTCCAGACGATTTCGAGATCAGACATATTTGCCCCTCCGTGGGCCGCTTTCGCTTCGGCTGAGTTGATCTATTGCTGATTTAGGCCAGTCTTGTTGCATCGCCGCGACGCACGAGCAAGTGGCCGGCCGCGGGCCCCGTCAGACGCGGTCCAGACGCTTTTCGAAGCCGGCCGAACGGGGCATGGCCGCGATCGCGGGCAGCACGTCTTTGAGGTCGGTCACGAAAGCGACGTGGTCCAGGTGGGTCCGTTCGGCGAAACCGCCCTCGACCACGCCGCGCAGCAGGGCGGCGAGGGGCTGCCAGTAGCCGCCCTGGTCGATGATGACGATCGGCTTGGTGTGGAGCCCGAGCGTCCGCCAGGACAGGACCTCGAAGAATTCCTCCAGCGTGCCGATACCTCCCGGTAGCACCACGAAGGCGTCGGACCGCTCGAACATCTCGAGCTTGCGCTCGTGCATGGTCTCGACCACGACCGTCTCGGTGAGCGCCGGGTGGCCGGCCTCGCGCTGCAGCAGGAAGTTCGGGATGATGCCGACGACCTTGCCGCCGCCCGAGAGGGCGGCGTTGGCCACCAGACCCATCAGCCCGACGCCACCGCCGCCGTAGACTAGCGTGACGCCTTCGCGGGCGAGCAATTCGCCCAGCGCGACCGCGGTCGTACGGGTGACGGGATCGGTGCCGAAGCGAGCACCGCAGAAGACGCAGAGGGATGAGGGGGTGGACTCGGGCACGAAAGCTGCTTTTCTGGGACGATACGGCGCCTTCCGGCGCCGGGATGGCATGGTATCATTTGGGGAAGGCTGGCTGCGACGCCAATGGGGAGGGTCGTCGCACCGTTGGGAGGTCGATGTCACGTACTGTTTTCGGGCTGGTGGCCGTCGGCGCCGCGGTGATCGCGATTGCGCTCGCTTGGGCGTGGCGTGGCAAACTGACCGAGCAGGCAGCGATTGACCGTCCGGGCCAGGGCGCGCCGACCGCACCGGCGGCCGACCGGCCCGCGCCGACCCCGTCCGCGCCAGCCGCCGCTGCTCCCGCGCCATCGATCCCGATGCCGGCGCCCGCGCCGGTCACAAGCCCGACCTTCGACGTGGCCCGCATCGGCCCGGACGGTCGCGCCGTGATCGCCGGTCGCGCCACGCCGGGCGCAAAGATCGTGCTGCTCGACGGCGGCAAGGAGATCGCCAAGGCCGAAGCCGATTCGCGCGGTGAGTGGGTGGTGATCGTCCAGGATCCGCCGCTCGCCGTCGGTCAGCACGAGCTGCGTGTCGTCCAGCACATCGAGGGCAAGGCGCCCGTCACCTCGGAGCAGGCGGTCGTGGCGCTCGTGCCGGAACGTCCCGCCGATAGTGCGGCGGCCAAGCCACGCGAGGAGACGCTCGTCGTCATCGCCCCGCAGGGCGGGGCGGCGACCCTGGTGCAGCCGCCGTCGCCGGCCGGCGTGCCGAAGTCAGCCGATCTCTCGCTGTCGACGTTGGACTACGACGATCGCGGCCACGTCACCGTGACGGGGCAGGCCGAGCCCGGCACGGTCGTCAGGGCCTACATCAACGACCAGATGGTGGCCGAAGGCGTCGCCGGTCCAGACGGGCGCTGGCGTCTGACGCCGCCGGCCACGATCGAGCCCGGCAAGCACAGGCTGCGCCTCGACCGCATCGCCAAGGACGGCAAGCCGGTGGCGCGTCTGGAACTGCCGTTCGACCGCGTCGTCGTGGCGCCGGCCTCGAGCAGCGATGGTCGCCGTCTCCATGTCGTGCGCGGCGACAACCTGTGGAACATCGCCCATGCCCACTACGGCACCGGTTTCCACTACACCGTCATTTTCGGTGCAAACAAAGACCAGATTCGTGACCCTCATCTGATATATCCGGGGCAAGTCTTCACCCTGCCCAACAAGGTCAACTGACGGCCCTCGGGCCCAGAGAGCACGCGAATCATGCTGGCCAATTTCCTCGTGCCGATCCTCGATGACGGTTGGCGCTTCATCGCGATCTTTGCCGGGGCGACTTTCCTCGCTGCATTGACCGGTGCTGCGTGGCTGTTCTGGCCGCTGTTCGTGCTGACCCTGTGGTCGATCTATTTCTTCCGCGATCCGCCGCGCGGCGTGCCGCAAGAGGACGGCTTGCTGATCGCGCCAGCCGACGGGCTGGTGCAGATGGTGACCGAGGCCGTGCCGCCGGCCGAGCTCGGGCTCGGCGACCGGCCGCTGACCCGCGTCTCGATCTTCCTCAGCGTCTTCGACGTGCATATCAACCGCACCCCGTGCGCCGGCACGATCGACGTCGTGGCCTACCGGCCGGGCAAGTTCCTGAGTGCCAACGCCGACAAGGCGAGCGAGGAGAACGAACGCATGGCGATCGCGCTCCGTCGCACGGATGGCCGCGTGATCGGCTTCGTGCAGATCGCGGGCTGGGTCGCGCGGCGCATCGTCTGCTACGTGAAGCCTAGTCAGGCGGTCGGGGCCGGGGAACGTTTCGGCCATATCCGCTTTGGCAGCAGGACCGACCTCTATCTTCCCGAGGGCGCGCGTTTGCTGGTCGCCGCGGGACAGCGCATGATCGGCGGTGAGACGGTCATGGCCGAGCTCGATCCGGTCGCGCAGGGACCGCGTGCCGCCGTCGAATTCTAGGGAGTCCGACATGGACAGCGACCTCCGTCCGCAGCGCGGCCGATTGCGGGGCTTCTCCATCAACCGGCTGATCCCGAACGTGCTGACCCTGGCGTCGCTCTGCTCGGGTCTCACCGGCGTCCGCTTCGCGCTCCAGGGGGAGATGCGGCTCGCCGTCATCGCGATCATCGTGGCGGCGATCTTCGACGCTCTCGACGGCCGCGTCGCGCGGCGGTTGGGCGTCACCAGCCGCTTCGGCGCCGAGCTCGATTCGCTGTCCGACTTCTTCTGCTTCGGCGTGGCGCCGGCGCTCGTGCTCTATCTCGCTTCGTTGCGCGACGCGGGCTCGCTGGGCTGGGTGGTCGTGCTGATGTTCCCGATCTGCTCGGCGCTCAGGCTGGCGCGCTTCAACACCGCGCTGGTGTCCGACACGCCGCCGCCCGCCTGGACCGGCTCCTTCTTCACCGGCGTGCCGGCGCCCGCCGGGGCGCTGCTGGCGTTGATGCCGCTGATGGTGAGCTTCGAGATAGAGGCGGCCTGGCCGCGTCATCCGCTGGTCGTCGGCATCGTTCTCGTGGTCGTCGGCGGCCTGATGGTGAGCCGCATCCCGACCTTCTCGTTCAAGAAGGGCAGGGTGCCGCGCCATCTCGCCCTGCCGGCGCTGCTGGGGGCCGCGCTGGTGATGACCGTCATCGCGAGCTCGCCGTGGATCGGGTTTTCCCTGGTGGGGCTGGGCTATGTTTGCCTGATCCCGTTCAGCTGGAACGCCTACCGGCGTCAGGCGATGCAGGAACGGCAGGCCGCCGAAACAGCGGGCGTGGTGCCGCTGCGCGCCGTCGATTCGGGGCCGCTGGCGCACGACTGAGCATCGCGTCGATGCTGGATCCGCTCCTGCGTCCCTGGATCGATCCACCGCTCGATCGAGCCGGTGCCTGGCTCGCCGCGCGCGGCGTTTCCGCCAATGGTCTCACGCTCGGTGGACTGGCGGTCGGCCTCACCTCGGTGCCGCTGCTGACGGGCGGTCACTATATGGCGGCGCTGGCCGCCATCCTGCTCAACCGACTGCTCGATGGCCTCGATGGCGCAGTCGCCCGCCGGAGCCGGCCGACGGCGCTTGGCGGCTATCTCGACATTGTTTGCGACATGGTCTTCTACGCCGCCGTTCCGGTGGGGTTCGCCCTGGCCCAGCCCGGCAACGCCGTCTGGGCCGCCGTGCTGCTCGCATCGTTCGTCTGCACCTGCGCCTCCTTCCTGGGACGCGCGGTCGTGGCGGCCCAACGCGGGGAGCCGGACGAGGGCGCGCGCGGCGCCAAGTCGTTTTTCCATGCTGCCGGCTTGATGGAAGGCGCCGAGACGATCCTGGCTTTCACGCTGTTTTGCCTGCTGCCCGGGCTGTTCCCCTGGCTTGCCGGCATATTCGCCTTCCTGTGCTTCTGGACCGCTGGGGCGCGTGTCGCTCAGACCTGGTTTTCGGAATCAGATTCCCGATTTTGAGAAATCGGTGGCACTCGGCCGATCGCAGCTGGTCAGATGCAGGCAGGCCAGATTCGTCCTTCTGAATCATGGATCTAAGTCAGAAGGTCACATTGCAGTCTTATTTCATTTGACCTGACAATTCGCTTTAAGTACGGTCGCTAAGTGAACCACGTTCGGGAGCCGGATCGCTTGGGGCGACTGTCGGCTCGGCGGTGTTTTGGACGTGGGCTATGAGTTGGAGACAAGGGATGCTGTCGTTGTTCCGCCGCCTGATGAAGCACACCCAGGGCGCCACCGCGGTCGAGTACACCTTGATCACGTCGCTCATTGCGGTTGCGGCGATCGCTTCCATGCGGTCGGTCAGCGGCAAGGTGAACAACGTTCTCGGCGTCACCGCGACCGCCCTCAACTAGACGTCCGGCAAAGCGGCCGAGCCACAAGGGGCAGGCGTTCAACGGGCCTTCGGCCATGATTTGGCCCTATTAGTTGATAACGCGCACTCCTTTTGAATTGGGAATTTCCCTTTAAAAAGAACGCTTTACAGCCTTGACTTGATGTCAGACTGAAAATATCCTCTGTAACGTTCTTATTGGCTTTTCTTTGTTCATTTCGTCGTTTGCGCATTCGTTTGGAAGTTTTTCCAGCCAAGTTATTTTTCGCTGCCTAGGCAGCGGCTTGCAGGCGAATCCTCAGACGACAACCCCTTTGCGATGCCGCCAGGTATCGCGGGTGAAAAAGGGTGTCGGATGTCGTTGCTCGCACCTCTCCAGACCGGCTGCCTGATCGCCTTCGCGGGGCTGTTGCTCCTCGCGGCCTGGCGCGATTTGCGTACCATGCGCATCGCCAACGGTCTTTCCGTGGCGATCGTCGCAGTGTTCGTCGTCTGGGCGCTCGCCGGTCTGCTGGGCGGCATGTTCTCGGCGTCGAAACTCGGCTGGGCGCTCGCCTGCGGGCTCGGGCTTTTCGCGTTGGGTGCCGCCGCCTTTGCCGCCGGCATGATCGGTGGCGGCGACGTGAAGCTGATGGCGACCGTCGGCCTCTTCGCCGGCCCGTCGCTGCTTGCCGATTTCCTGACCGTCACGGCCCTCGTGGGCGGCGTGCTGGGCGTGGCTGTGCTGGCTGGTGCGCCGATCGGTCCGGCTTCCCCGCGCGGTGAGGCGACGCTGCGCGCCCGGCTGCGTGGTGGCCTGCCCTACGGTCCCGCGATCGCGGCCGGCGGCCTCTGGGTCGCGGCGCTCCGGATCGCGGGCTGAGGGGCGGCGCGATGAACAGCAAGCGCGTCGTCTTCCTGCTGCTGGCGGTGATCGTCGCCGGCGCGACCGCCTTCCTGGCGCGTGCCTGGTTGCAGGCTGAACGTGCGGCCGTTATGGCGCAGGCGGGCGTGAAACCGCAGGCCGCGGCGCCGGCCAAACCCGCCGTCCAGGTCCTGGTCGCGCGTAATCCGCTGCGTGCCGGACAGATGATCAAGGCCGAGGATCTGCGCTGGCAGCCCTGGCCGCAGGGCACCCTGCCGTCGACCTACATCATCGAGGGCAAGCGCTCGATCTCCGACTTCGCCGGTGCGATCGCCCGCAGCCCGCTGCATGTCGGCGAGCCGGTGGTCGAGAGCGAGCTCATCATGCCGGGCTCGCGCGGCTTCCTCGCGGCCGTGCTGCGGCCGGGAATGCGCGCCGTCAGCGTTCCGGCGACGCCGACCTCCACGGTATCGGGCTTCATCTATGCCGGCGACCGGGTGGACGTCCTCCTCACCCATACGCTGGTGGCGGTCGACAACGACAAGGACAAGCACGACGTCACCGAGACGATCCTGCGCAATGCCCGCGTAATCGCCGTGGATCAAAAGGTCGACTTCGTGCCAGGCGACAAGCCTGAGCCGGCGAAGACAGCCACGCTCGAACTCACGCCGAAGCAGGCGGAGATCGTGACGCTCGCCGTGAAGATGGGCGAGCTTTCGCTGGCGCTGCGCAGCGTGCAGAGCGTCGACGAGGAGGGCAACGAGACAGCGACCGACGACAGCCTCGCCGACGCCTCGTACAGCTTCACCCACGACTCCCATGTCAGCCCCCTGATCAAGCGCGTGGCTCCGCCACCCCCGATCAGGGACACCGTCTTCGTGCTTCGCGGATCGCAGCGCACCAGGCAGGAACACGACGGGACGGTGCCGGCCGAACCGGCCTCTCCACCGCCGGCCAATGCGACCCCGGAGCCCCCGAAGTCCGACAAGCCACCCCCCAAGACGACTGTCTTCAACAACAACAACCCAGGCGTGCCGCGATGAGCCCCTCCCTTGCACGTGCCTTCGCTCCTTCCCTCTGGCGACACGCCGGATCGACACTCGCGCTGCTGGCGTCGATGGCGCTCGTCGTCCATCCGTCGGTAGCCTTCGCCCAGGTCGTGGTCGTCGATCCGGATTCCGCCGCCGGCAAGGCGCAGGCCGCCAAGGCCAAGGCGACCGGCAGCAACACCAAGAAGAGCACGCGCAAGAAGACGGCGACCGACGAGGTTTCTGACGATCTCAACCGTCGTGAGTCCGAGCGCGCGGCGCAGTTCATGCAGGGCCTTTCGGCATCGCCGCAGGCTGCCGCGCCGGTCGCCGCTGCTGTCGCGGCCGCGACGCCGGCCGTCGAGCCGGCGAAGCCCGTCGTCGACAACCTGCCGCCGACGGTGGCGTCGATCCCCCCACGTCCGCCGATCGCGAGCGCGGCCCTGACGCCCGAGGTCCAGGTCTCGCGGCCGGTCATGGATCCGCCGCAGATGCCGACGGTGACGTCGCCTGCCACCGCCGAGCGCTCCAACCCGATCATCCAGGCGCAGCAGACGCCGCCGCAGCCCGTGCCGATCCAGCCGCCGGCGTCGGGCGGTGGCGGTCAACCCTCTGTCGTCACCGGCGGCGGCGCGCCCGGCCGCGCCTTCGGCCAGAGCCAGATCGTCCCGGCCCAGCCACCGACCCTCACGCTCGAGATCAACAAGGGCACGGCGCTGAAGCTTCCCGGGCCGGCCGCGACCGTGTTCGTGGCGGCGCCCGACATCGCCGACGTCCAGGTACGCTCGCCGACCATGGTCTACGTCTTCGCCAAGAAGCCCGGCGACACGGTGCTCTACGCGGTCGACGCCCAGGATCGCGTCCTGCTCAACACCATCGTGAGCGTCACCTCGCCGCTCAGCCGCATCAAGGGCGCGCTCGACACGCTGCATCCGGCCAACGGTGTCTCCTACGACAACCAGGGCGAGACGATCGTGCTCTCCGGCACGGTGCGTTCCACTGCCGTCGCCGAGGACGCACGGCGCCTTGCCCTGCAGCACGTCAACAACCAGGCTGCCAAGGTCGTCAACAACATCCGTGTCGATGCCCCGACCCAGGTGCAGCTTCGCGTCAAGGTCGCCGAGGTCCGTCGCGACGCGTTGAAGCGAATCGGCATCAACTGGCAGAACATCAACAACTTCGCCCTGGCAGGCCTCAGCGCCTTCGGCATCAGCGCCGGTGTCGGTGCGGCGGTTCGCACCGTTACCAACACCGGCGGCGCGGCGACGGGTGCCATCGCGCTGCAGTCTGGCGACCTCAACGGCTTCATCGACCTGCTGGCAACCCAGAACCAGGCGACCGTGCTGGCCGAGCCGAACCTGATCGCGATGTCGGGCGAGACGGCGAGCTTCCTGGCCGGCGGTGAGATTCCGGTCATCGTCCCGCAAAGCGGCACCGGCGTCGCGACGGTTGCGGTGTCGTACAAGTCGGTCGGCGTCAGCCTCGCCTTCACGCCGACCATCATCGGCGACCGCATCAACCTGAAGGTCGCGCCCGAGGTCAGCCAGCTCTCAGCCGAAGGCTCGGTGAGCGTGCCGCTGACGGCGACTTCGGTCGTGACGATCCCCGCCATCAAGACGCGCAAGGCCAACACCACGATCGAGCTGGGCAGCGGGCAGAGCTTCGCGATCGCCGGCCTCCTGCTTGCGACCTCGCAGCAGGACGTTCAGAAGATCCCCTGGCTGGGCGATGTCCCGGTGCTCGGCTCTCTGTTCAAGTCCGACGCCTACCAGCGCGGTGAGACCGAGCTCGTCATCATCATCACGCCGTACTTCGTCGAGCCGTCAAACGGCAAGCTGCGGACGCCGCTCACCGATCGAGTGCCGCCGACCGACGTCGATCGGCTGGTCATGCAACGGATGAACCATCCCACGCCGCCGCGCCGCGTCGCAGTGGGTCGCGAGACGCAGGCCGTCGGCCCGACGGCCGGATTCAAGCTCGATTAGGTGCGGTCATGAGATCTGCCATCATCGTCCTCCTCGCCTGCGGCCTGGCCGCGTGCTCCAACCCGGTCGCCCAGCAGGCGACCGTCGATACGCGCACCGACGCGATCCGCGCCGACAGCATGCTCGCGGTCAATTTCGGCTCGCACGGCGGTGCCCTGAATGCCTCGCAGGCCAACGAGCTCAAGGCCATGGTCACCGCAGGCCGCCGCGCGCAGCGCGACGAGTTCGTCGTGGTGAGCGACGGCACGGGCGGCGCCCTGCAGCAGGCCTACGCGCAGAGGGTCAGCCATACGCTCTCGCAGGCGGGAGCACGGTGGGTGAGCACGTCGGTCGACCGCGACATGGCGACCGGGCCGCACACGGTGGTGATCGTGCGCTCGGAATACCTGATGGCGAACAACCGGTGCCCGAACTTCAGTCCGGCGTCGCAGTGGAACCCCAACGAAGCCCTCGCGCCGAACTATGGCTGCGCCGACGCCTACAACTTGGACCAGATGCTGGCGCGGCCGCGCGACGCAGTAGTCGGCCGCTCTCCCGGACCGGCCGATGGCACGGTCACGGCGGAGGCGATCGCACGCTACCGGGAGGGCAAGGTCAAGGCGCTGAACACCTCCGGGTTCAGCACCCAGGCCGCGACCTCGGGCGGCGGCGGGACCTGACGGCACGATGTCGACGGCAGCACAGCGCCTCGCTCCAGAGGCAGGCGAAGAGAAGCCCGTTCTTTCGGCGATGGCCTTCATCGCCGATCCGAATGCGCTGCCGCGTGTCTCGGCGGAGCTCTTCGGCCTTACCATGGGCAAGGGCATCATCCGCGAAGGCAACGTCGACGCAGCCCTCGCAGTCGGCGAATGGCCGCGCGATCTCGACCTGCTGATCGTCGACGTCACGGGAGCCGCCGATCCGGTCGCCGATGCGGCGGCTCTGAAGACAGCTCTGCCGGGCGGCTGCCTGGTGGTCGGCGTCGGCAGCATCAACGACGTTGCGCTCTATCGCGAGCTGCTGGCGGTCGGGTTCAACGACTATCTGGCGCTGCCGTTCGCCGAAGGCGCCGTAACGCGGGCCATCGAACGCGCGATCGACGCGCGCGAGCGGATCGGCGGCGCGCCTGCGTCGGCGCATCCGGCACAGCGGGACGCCAAGCCCAGGACGCTGTCGGTGATCGGGGCGCGGGGCGGCGTCGGCGCGACTACGACGGCAATCTCGATCGCCTCGATGCTCGGCACGAGGCTCGGCGAGGAGATCCTGCTGATCGACTTCGACCTGCACTACGGCTCGATGATGCTGGCGCTCGATCTCGAGGCGATCGACGCCCTGCGCGAAGCGCTCGACCAGCCGGATCGCATCGACGCCCTGTTCATCCAGCAGGTCGCCCAGAAGAAGAGCGAGTATCTCTATGCGATGGGCGCCGAGGAGCCGCCGACGTCGAGCTTCCAGGCCCGCCCGCACGCCGCCCACGACTTCCTGCGCTCGGTGCACCGTCGCTTCCGCTGGGTCGTGGTCGACGTTCCCCGCGGCGATCCCGCCCTGCAACGGCAGCTCATCGAGGCATCGACCGACATCCTGATCGTCACCGACCTGTCGTTGCCGGGCGTCCGCGACGCCATGCGGCTGCAGCAGGTCATCCACGACGTGGCGCCCCAGGCCAGCCTGTTCGTCGCCACGGGCGGGGCGATCGACGCGCGGCGCTCGGCCGTGAAGGTCGCCGACGTGGAGCGGACCTTGAAGCGCAAGGTCGACGTAAAGCTGCCGACCGATCCGACCTCGACGTTGACGGCCGTCAATTTCGGCAAGCCCTTGCCCGAGGCGACACCGAACAGCCCGATCGTCAAGGCGCTGCGGCCGCTGGTCGCCGGCCTCGAGTCGTTGAGCGCGAGCGGGCCGGCAGCGCCGACGAAGGCCAGGGCGGTGTCGCTGTTCTCGCGGTTCAAGCTGCCGGCGAAGAAGAAGTAGGCGGGGATGTTCGGACTGCGGGGCAAGAAGGCAGGACAGGAAGAGGTCGCCGGCGGAGGGGCGCTCGATCGCCTGGGCCGGCGCAGCGCCGCGGATGTACGGGCCGATGCGGGGCCCCAGGATCGCACCGATCGCCTTGCCGTCGCCGGAGCGAGCCTCGGCGAAACCGTGGGGTCGCGCCTCCGTGAGCTGGTCAAGGGCGGCATGCCGGCCGGCGAGGTGACACGCCAGGCGGGCGTGCTGGCGCAAGCCCACTTTCGCAACCACGGCGTCCTGCTGACGCCGCTGGAGCTGCGCGGCCACGTTGCCGATGTGCTGCGTCCGATCCTTCCGGCCACCAGCTTCGATGCGCCGCCGCGTGTCGAGGTGAGCGTCGAGCCGGCGCCGGTCAGCATTTCAGAAGTCGTGCCACCCGAAGCTGAGCTCGTGGCGGAACCGGTCGCCGTCGTCGCGCCCGACCCATCGGCCGCACCGCGTGCCATCGCCGCGCCGCGTCCTGTGCCGCGGCCGCCCGAGCCGCCAGTGCGCGCCGACGCGCCCGATAAATCGGCGAGCCATCTGTCGCGCGCCAAGGTCGACCAGGCCCGCCGCGTGGTGCAGCCCGCGGTCATGTCGCGGATCGACATCGCCGCGGCGGTCAGCCTGCCGCGCAACGAGCTCGTGCGTCAGCTCGAGGGCCTCGCCGCCGAGGTCCTGGCCGAGAACCGCATCCAGCTCAACCGTCCCGAACAGGCTGATCTGGTCTATCAGATCGTCAACGACATGATGGGTCTCGGTCCGCTCGAGCCCCTGCTCGAGGACGAGAGCATCACCGACATCATGATCAACGGGCCGAAGCAGATCTACATCGAGCGCGCCGGCAAGCTCGATCTGACGTCGGTGACGTTCGAGGACAACGCGCACCTGCTCAACGTCTGCAATCGCATCGTCAGCCGCATCGGCCGGCGTGTCGACGAGGCGAGCCCGATCTGCGACGCGCGCCTGCTCGACGGCAGCCGCGTCAACATCATCATCCCGCCGCTGGCCATCGACGGCGCATCGGTGTCGATCCGAAAGTTCGGCAAGCGCCAGATCGGTTTCGACCAGATGGCGCAGCAGGGCAACATCTCGCCGGCGATGGCGACGGTGATGCGCGTCGCCGCGCGCTGCCGCCTGAACCTGGTCGTGTCGGGCGGCACCGGCTCGGGCAAGACGACGATGCTGAACGCGCTGTCGGGCATGATCGACAACGGCGAGCGCGTCGTGACCATCGAGGACGCGGCCGAGCTGCGCATGCAGCAGCCGCACGTGGTACGGCTCGAGACCCGACCGGCCAACCTCGAGGGCAACGGCGAGATCACCATGCGCGACCTCGTCAAGAACGCGCTCCGCATGCGTCCCGACCGCATCATCCTGGGCGAGGTGCGCGGCCCCGAGGCGATCGATCTCCTGCAGGCGATGAACACCGGTCACGACGGCTCGATGGGAACCCTGCACGCCAACCGGCCGCGCGAGGCGCTGACGCGCCTGGAGAATATGGTCACGATGGGCGTGTCCAACCTGCCGCCCAAGGCGATCCGCAGTCAGATCGCCGGTTCGCTGCAGATGATCGTGCAGATCAGCCGCATGCGCGACGGCGTGCGGCGCGTCACCCACATCACCGAGGTGATGGGCATGGAGGGCGAGGTCGTCATCACCCAGGACCTCTTCACCTACGAATTCAAGGGCGAGACCACCGACGGCAAGCTGACCGGCGCGTTCAAGAGCTCCGGCCTGCGGCCGCATTTCCTGTCGCGCGCCGCTTACTACGGGCTCGACAAGGTGTTGATGGAAGCGATCGGATGAGCAGTGGGCATCATCTCAGCGTCGACCAGGTGGCGCTGCTGGTGGCGGCCGGAGCGGGGCTGACGTTCATCACGCTCTGTGTGGTGTTCGGCGGCATCCTCTCGGAGCGGCGGTTGCGCGATCGGCTCGAGGATCTCGAGAGCCGGACCCAGGGCGGGCCGAGCAAGCTGCAGATGGCGACCCTGCGGCGCGTCGACAAGACAGGCCGGCTGCCGACCCTCGACAAGCTCCTGTGGCGCTGGTTTCCCAACGCCGGGACGATCCGGCGCAAGCTCCAGACCTCGGGCACCACCATGACGCTCGGCGACTTCGCGTTCATGTCGCTCGCAATCTCGATGGGCATGGCGTTCCTGCTCTATCTCGTGCTCGATCTCGCGCCGGGTGTCGCGCTCGGCGGATCGCTGAGCATCGGCATCGGCCTGCCCAACGTCTGGCTGGGCTGGAAGGCCCGCAAACGGGCGCAGCAGTTCAACCTGCTCTTCCCCGAAGCCATCGACCTGATCGTTCGCGCGTTGCGCGCCGGTCTGCCGGTCCAGGAGGCGATCGGCAACGTCGCGCGCGACATTAAGGACCCGATCGGCGCCATCTTCCGTCGTGTCCAGCAGGAGGTGCAGCTCGGTGTGCCGCTCGAAGCGGCGCTGTGGCGGGTCGCCAAGACGGTCCAGACGAACGAGTTCAATTTCCTGATCGTCTCGCTCTCCATCCAGCGCGACACCGGCGGCAATCTCGCCGAGACGCTCGCCAACCTCAGCATGCTGCTGCGGGCGCGCCAGCAGCTCCGCCTGAAGATCCGTGCCTTCACCTCCGAGGCGCGCACCACGATGATGATCATGGTGGGCCTGCCGTTCCTCGTCGGCGGCGGTCTGTTCCTGGTTTCGCCGAAATACATCGGCCCGCTGTTCAGCACCGAGACCGGCCAGATGATCGCCGCCGGCGCGGCCTGCAGCATGGGTCTCGGCATCTTCATCATGAACAAGATCGCCACGATCAAGGTCTGAGGCGGCGATGGATCCGATCCTTTCCGAGAAGAGCTTCGCGATCATCGTGGCGGCCACCAGCTTCGTTGTGGTGTGGGCGATCTGGATGGCGTTGACCTTCGAGCCGCCGATCGAGGCGAGACTGCGCGCGCTCCGGACGCGCCGCGTGAAATCCCGCGGCGAGCGGCCGGTCACGCCGAAGTCGTCGAAGAAGAAGACGTCGATCGGCCTGATGCGGGAACTCGCCAACCGCCTGAACCTGCTGCGCGGCGCGGCGGCCGACCAGACGACACGCAAGCTCCGCCAGGCCGGCTTCCATTCGCGCGACGCCGCCGTCGTCTTCGTCTTCGTCAAGCTCGCGCTGCCGCTGTCGCTCGGCTTCCTGATGATCATGCTGACGTCGGTGACCGGACTTCTCGAGGTGCCCGAGGATCTGGCCCTGCCGGTCAGTATCGGGGCTGTGCTTGCGGGGTTTCTAATCCCCGATCTCTACGTCAAGAACGTCGCGACGAAGCGCAGCGAGATCCTCACCTACGTCCTGCCGGAAGGACTCGACCTGCTGACGATCTGCGTCGAGGCCGGGCTCAGCATCGACGCCGCGTTCCGCCGCGTATCCAAGGAGATGCAGGGCTCGATGCCGGAGCTCGCCATCGAGTTCGAGATGACAGCCGTCGAGCTCACCTATCTGCCGGACCGCCAGCAGGCGCTCGAGAACATGGCGAACCGGACCGATTCGCCGGCCGTGAGCGCGCTCGTCAATGCGCTGCGCCAGACCGAGAAATACGGCACGCCGCTCGCGGCCTCGATGCGCATCCTCAGCCAGGAATTCCGCCAGTCCCGCGCGTCGAAGGCGGAAGAGAAGGGCGCGCGCATGCCCGCACTTATGACAGTGCCTCTGATGGTTTTTATCATGCCGACGCTCATCACGGTCCTTCTGGCACCGGCGATTATGTCGGCATTCGCTTGACATAATTGATAATGAACTCTACGCATTAGATCATATTGCTAAGAATTTTCTTGAAGTGATTTTGCCCGACAGGGCGCCATGCATAAGGACTAGGATGCTGCGAACGATTTCAGCAGCGTTGGCATCTGCCACCCGTCGTCACTCGATGCTCCAGCGATCCGGGCAATGCTCGGGCGCGTCGTCATTCGCTCGCAGCGAAAGCGGCGTCTCGGCCATCGAGTTCGCGATCGTGGCGCCCGCCGTCCTCGCGATCGGCATCGGCATGCTGAAGTTCGGCATCGCGATGTCTCACTACATGCTGCTCAACAATGCCGCCGCGCAGGGTGCGCTCACTCTTGCGCTGGCCCGAGGCACGACCACTCCCCACACGACGACCAGCACGGCCATTACCAACGCCGCGCCCAGCCTGACTTCCGCCAGCGTCACGAAGACCACGACCATCAACGGCACCGCTTGCACGACCGACACTGGTTGCGCGTCGGCGATGGTCGCCGGCCAGACCGCGCGGGTGACGCTCACCTACCCGTGCGACCTGACGGTGATGGGCATCAATTTCAAGCCGAACTGCACGTTGTCGGCCCAAAGTTCGCAGATGATCCAATGAGGGGGGTCTGATCATGGTACGCTCTGCATCTTCCACGCTTACGCGGGCCCGCGCGTTCTGCCGCGATCGCAAAGGCTCGGTGCTGGTGATCTTCGCGACGGCACTTCCGGTGCTGGTCGGGCTCACCGGACTCACGGTCGACGTCGGCCGCGCCCTGGCCGTCAAGAGTGCATTGTCCTCGCAGACGCAGGCCGCCGCGATGGCTGGCGCCTACGCGATGCAGTCGGCCAACGCCACCCAGCAAACGGTGACGGCGGCCATCAATGCCTGGACCGCCGCCAATCCGATGACGAGCGCCACCGTCACGACCTCGGCCCCGACCTTGAAGTGCGTGACGTCGACGTCGAGCCTGCCGAGCTGCAACGGTACCAGCCCGAACGCGGTGACGGTCACCCAGACGGCGACCGTCACGACGTATTTCCTCGGGGCAGTCGGTCGCGAGAGCTTCACGCTGACCTCGACGGCGACAGCGGCCAAGGCGGGCGGCAATGCCAAATCGCTGAACGTGATGTTCGTCCTCGACGCCACGGGATCCATGGGCGACACCGACAGCAACTGCACGATCCCGAATGTGAACAATCCTTCGCGCTTCAAGTGTGCGCTGCATTCGATCCAGAGCGTGCTGAAGGTGATGCCGACGTCGCTCGACAAGGTCGGCCTGATGATCTTCCCAGGCACGAGCACGCAATACAGCCCGACGTCGCATCCGTGTCCGACGCAGCCCAACTCGGTTCCGTACTACACGAACAACATCAAGTACCAGATCGGCACCACGCTCGATAACACTTACAACGACGGCGCCGGGAACCTCAACAACGCCTCGCCGATGATCCAGGCCGTCGGCAACGGCACGGCGCTGACGGCGTGCGTCACCAACAAGGGCGGGCAGGGCAGCCACGCCGCGGAAGTCATCGCCAAGGCGCAGGCCGCGATGCCGGCGGTCGTGGCGGGCACACAGAACGTCATCATCTTCCTGAGCGACGGCGATGTCAGCGCCTCGCTGTCGCAGCTCAACAACCAGTCGTCGAAGGTGAGCAAGCAGTGCGGCCAGGCCGTGACCGCGGCCCAGGCCGCTACGGCTGCAGGTACGAAGGTCTACTCGGTCGCCTACGGCGCCGGGACGAGCGGTTGCTCGTCGGACGATACCTACAAGCCCTGCTCGACGATGAAAGCCATCGCCTCGGACTCGACCACGTTCTATACGACCAACACGAGCTGCAACATCAACGGATCGGCCAATTCGGTGACCAAGCTCCCGGACATCTTCAAGGCCATCACCACGTCGCTGACCAAGCCCAGGCTGATCCCCAACTGAGCCGCACGGCAGGCGCGCCCAACGCGCGCCTGCCGCAAAATCTTGCGGTATTTGTTGCGACGCACCGCAATACTTTGATATCCTTCGCTTCCTGAAGCAGCGTCGGAAAGTCCTCGGGTTGCAATGAAGCTGGCGCCGATCCTCAGCGCGGCCCTGTCGCTATGGCTGGCGGCATGCGGCGCGGATTTTTCCGGCTCGGCGGCCAAGGGCGACGACTACACGACGACAGTCGAGCAGGCCGACGAAGCCCGCAAGGCGGGCAACTACGATGTCGCCATTCCTCTCTATGGACGCGCCCTGCAGGCCAAGCCCGACGGGGTCGAGGCGAAGCTGGGTTTGGGGCAAGCCTACCTTTCGATCGGTGCGCCCGACGAGGCCGCTGCGGTCTTTCGTGATGTGCTGGCGAAGCGCACCGGCGACTCGGCAGCACGACGCGGCCTTGCAACCGCGCTGATCTCGACCGGACAGACAGAGCTCGCCATGCGGCAGCTCGAGGCGGCGCTGCAGGCTGATCCGCGCGACTATCGCGCCTTGAATGCCATGGGAGTCGTGCTCGACATGGAGGGTCGCCACGCTGCTGCACAGGAGAGATATCGCCAAGGGATCGAGATCGCGCCCGAGTTCACCTCTTTGCGCAACAATTTCGGCCTGTCGCTGGCGATCGCCGGCCAGGCACCGGAGGCGATCCAGCAGCTTGCACCGCTTGCGCGCGCGCGCGGCGCCGATGGGCGGACGCGCCAGAACCTCGCCTTCGCCTACGCCATGGCGGGCGACATGGAGAACGCCCTGCAGGTCAGCCG
>SCVT01000677.1 GCA_004296815.1 Reyranella sp.
TCGCGTCGGATCATGGTTTCAAGGTCACCCTCACGGACCTCATGGCCTTCGTTAAGGCCCGGGCCGCCGACAAGGGCCGGATGCTCGACGACAAGCAGCTCGACAAGATCGCAGGCGGCATGGACGTCGGTCATTGCATGGAGAGCATCCACTGCTGCCTGTAATCGACCGCTAGAAGGTCGAGGCCCGCGTCCATCGCAACGCCAGGGAGTTTCGATTGAGCCAGACGGAAGTCCTGCGTTTCCAAGAGTACCTCAAAGGCCATCCGGAGCTGCTGGCTGAGCTCGGCAATGGCCGCATGTCGCATGCATTGGCCGTCGCGTCGGACCATGGGTTCAAGGTCACGCTCTCCGACCTCACGGCCTTCGTGAAGGCCCGCGCAGCCCGCAGCGGACGGGCGCTGACCGACGCGCAACTCGAAAACATGGCGGGCGGCGCCAACTGTGTACCACGGGCAGGTGGCGGGGAGCCCGAGCACTGCTGTCTGAGAGAACTGCAACCGTGAGCAGGATCGGCCTCCGAACCACTATCGCAACAGGAGATGCACAATGAGTCAGACTGAAGTCCTGCGTTTCCAGGAGTACCTCAAGGGCCATCCCGATCTGCTGCCGGAGATCGGCAAGGGGCGCATGTCGCATGCGCTGGCCATTGCGGCCGACCAAGGCTTCAAGCTGACGCTCGTCGACGTGCGGGCTTTCGTGAAGGCCAAGGCCGGCGCCAAGGGCCGCACCCTGAACGACGAGCAACTCGACAAGGTGGCAGGCGGCGCGGGCTATTGCTTCGACAGCGAGCACTGCTGCTTCTCGAAGGACCCGAAGCCGCTGTGAGCCAGTCCGACCTCGACCGTCTCACCCGCGCCCTGCAGACCGATGCGAAGCTGCGGGACGAGATGCGCCACGCACCGGACGCCGCGGCCGCGGCAAAGATCGCGGCCGGACACGGCTACGCGATCACGGCGGGCGAGATCACGGCGTTCGCCAAGAGCCTGTCCGACGAGGCGCTGGGCGGCGTTTCCGGCGGCCTGACCGACGATCCGCGCCGCGGGATTCCCGGCACGATTTTCGGCCCGCCCAAGAGGTAGGAGTCGCCATGAGCCAGCCCGAACTCGAGCGCTTCGTGCGTGACCTGGCGGCCGACAAAGACCTTCTGGCAGAGGTTCGCGGCGCTGCCGGCATGCGTGGGGCGGCCGACATCGCGCGTCGCCGCGGTTACGCCGTCAGTCACGACGAGGTGGCGGCATTCGTCGCCCGAAGCGTCGCCGGCGCGAATCCGCTGTCCGATGCGCAACTCAGCGGCATCTCCGGCGGGCAGGCCGAACCGATCGAAGTCATCGACGCACAGCGCCGCGTCCTCGATGCGATCAAGGCGCACGAGCCGTAGCCAATCGGGAGAAGCCCATGAGCCAGCAAGAGATCGAGCGTTTCGGCAAGGCCCTGCAGGCCGATCCGACCCTGCAGGCCGAGGTTGCTAAGCTGAAGGATCTGTCGACCATCGTCGCGACGGCCAACCGGTACGGCTTCAAGTTCACCGAGGCGGACGTGAAGGCCGCGGCAGGCCGGGCGCTGACCGACCGCGAGCTCGATGCCGCCAGCGGCGCAAGCGCGCCCATGCTCCCCGGCGGCTGGCCGGGCGTCGACACGAGCAAGCCGTGGGACCCGAACCTCGCCCCCTGGGGCGACAAGTCCAAGCTCTAGAGCAGCTGGCGCTGCGCCAGCGTGTAGAGGGTGCCGCGCTTCTCGATCAGCTCGTCGTACTTGCCGGTCTCGACGACACGGCCGGCATCGAGCACGACGATGCGATCGACGTTCCTGATCGTGCTGAGGCGATGGGCGATCACGATGCGGGTCGCATTCATCTTTGACAGGCTCTCGGCCACGATCGCCTGCGTGGTGTTGTCCAGCGCGCTTGTCGCCTCGTCGAAGAACAGCAGACGCGGCCGGCTGGCGAGCGCCCGGGCGATCATCACGCGCTGGCGCTGGCCGCCCGAGATCTGGCTGCCGCCTTCGGTGATGGCGCTGTTGAGGCCCATCGGCATGGCCGCGATGTCGGCCTCGAGGCCGGCCATCCGCACCGCCTCCATGACCTGCTCGCGCGACAGCGGCGCACTGCCGGCGATGTTCTCGTGGAGGCTGCCGGGAAACAGGCTCGACCCTTCCATGACGCTGCCGATCTGGCGGCGGACGAGGCGCAGGTCGAGCTCCTCCAGCTCCTTGCCGTCGTAGAAGACACCGCCGCGCGTCGCGGGCTCGAGGCCGAGCAGCAGGCGCAGGATCGTCGACTTGCCCGATCCCGAGGCGCCGACGATGGCGACGCTCTCGCCGGGCCGCACCTCGAAGCTCACATCTTCCAGGACCCAGGGTCCGTTGTCGGCGTAGCGGAACCACAGATTGCGGACCGCCACATCGCCGCCCAGCGGCCCGGGATCGGCGCGATGCCGTTCGACCTCGAGCGGCGCCTCGAACACCGGCTTGACGCGGGCATAGAGCGGCAGGACGTCGATCGACGCGTTGAGCGCGTTGGCGAGTCCGAGAAAGGCCGCAGTGAACTGTCCGAAAGCGGCATTGAAGGCGGCGAAGGACGCGACGTCGATCGGGTTGCTGCCGCCACCGGCGATGGCATAGACGCCGAGCGCGCCGATGAAAGGCAGGCTGGTCGATGTCACGGTCTGGATGGCGTTCAGGCGCAACGCGCCGGCCGAGCTGGCGCGCTGGCGGGCGAAGGCGCGCGACCAGCGGGAGAAGGCGCGCAGCTCGGCCGCCGCAACGCGCAGCTTGGCGATGCCGCCGATCATCTCGATCAGCAGGCCGTAGACCATGCCCTCCTGGTTGTACATCTGCCGCTGCAGGTTGCGCTGGACGCGGCCGACGAAGAACAGCATCAGCGCGGCGACCAAGGCATAAACGAAGGCGAACGCCGCCAGGGTCGCGTCGTAGATCAGCATGATGCCGAGGCCGCCCAGCGAGAAGACGCCGCCGATCATGGCGTTCACCGCCTGGCCGGTCAGGGTGCGGCGGATCCAGTCGATGCCGAGGATGCGGTTGGTGAGGTCGCCACTCTGGTACTGGCGGAAGAAGGAGGTGCGAAGCCGCACCACCCGGTCCCAGACCGCCGCCTGCAGCCGCTGGTCGAGATGCGTGCCGAGCCTGATCAGCGACAATGCACGCGCCACCTGGAAGCCGACGCTGCCGACGGCGGCCGCGACCAGCAGCAGCAGCATGTCGAGCAGCAGGGTCATGCGGCCATCGGGAATGGCGATGCCCAGGATCGAACCCGTGGCAACCGGCATGAGCAACGCAGCCAACGACGCCAGTGCCGATGCCGTCACCAGCCAGCCGATGTCGCGGCCGGCGCCGAACACGCCGAAGCGGTAGATGTCGCGTCCCTTCGGCGTGTCGGGCAGCGACGGATAGAGCATGTAGCCCGTGGGCAGCAGCTTCGACGCCATGGCGGCATCGACCGGCTTCTCGGCCAGCGTCACCGGATCGACGGTACGCCAGCGGCGACGGCGGCCGACGATGGCGATCGCACTGCCGGTCGTTGCGTCGACCGCGAGGAAGGGCGGCCCCTCCTCCTTCCACCATTCGCCGTCCAGCGCGATCTCGCGGTAGCGGAAGCCGCTGGACACGGAATAGGCCTTGAGGCGCTCGAACAGCGGCGCGCGGACATCGTCGTCGCGCGGCACGCGCAAGGTGAAGCCCTCGGTCGCGCCCAGCACGCCCAAGGCGCCACGCAATGGATCCTCGCCCGGTCGCGCCTTCGTCAGGCCCTGCTCGCCGCTCAGCGAGGCGATGTTGCGCAGCCGCTCGATGCCGTCGATGGCGCGCGCCTCGTCGACCTCGAGCGTCTGCCGCCAGCGCTGGCGGCGATGCGTGTCGTGCGCGATCAGGGCGGCGGCGATGCGCCGGGCGAGCGTCGCGGTGAGCTCGCCCAGCACTTCCGGCGGGGCGCCGGCGACGAAGCCCGCCGTGTCGGTGGCGGCGACCTCGCCCTCGCCCACGATGTCGATGCGCGTCTGATTGGCCATCGCGAGGAAGGCACGACCGGGCGAGGCCTCGACCGAATGCGTCGCCGCGTAGGCGAGGATGGGTTGGTCCGCCGTCAGCCAGGTGAGCGAGCGCGCGGTCACCGCGCTGCCGGCCGCGAAGGAGCGCTTCTCGCCGGGCGGCAACAGGACGGAATGGGCGTCGCTCGGCGCGAAGCCGGGGGCCGCGAGGAGCGCGGCGTACCAGGGCTCGATGCCGGCGGCGTCGGGCGTGAACGCCATGAACAACGGCGAGGGGTCGGGCAGTCCCTGTTCGCGCAGCAGGAACGACACGCCCGGCGCGGCGAGCGGAAAGATGCAGGCGCCGGCCGGAAGTGCCGCGAGGAAGCCGCGGACGCCGGCGTTGCCCGCGGCATCGAGCACGACGCCGTAGAGCCGCGCCGGACGGACGAGTCGCGACGGCGACGCCAGCGTCGCGAGATCGGTGGTGCCGGCGCCGGCCTCGGGAGCCTGTGGTGCGTTCATGTGCCGGCCTCGGCGCGGATCAGGCGCGAATAAGGCCCACCGGCCTCGACCATCGAGGCATGGGTGCCGCGCTCGACGATCTTGCCTTGATCCATGACGATGATCTCGTCGCAGTCGCGGATCGTGCTGAGACGATGGGCGACCAGCACGCAGGTCATGCCGCGGCGGCGCACGGCGTCGAGGATCTCGCTCTCGCTGCGGGAATCGAGCGCACTGGTCGCCTCATCGAGCACGAGGACCGCCGGCTCCTGCACGAAGGCGCGGGCGAACTCGATGCGCTGGCGCTGCCCGCCGTTCAGGTTGCGCCCGCTCTCCTCGATCACGCCCTCGAGGTTGCCGGCGAGGTTCTGCATGACGTCGACGAGGCCCGCATCCTCGACCGCCGACAGGAGCGTGCGGTGGCTCACCGTCTCGTCCCACAGGGTGACGTTGTCGCGCAGCGTGCCCTCGAACAGGCGGATGTCCTGGTCGACCGACGCCACGATATGGGCCAGCCGCTCGCGGCCCCATTCGGCCAGCGTATGGCCGTCGATCCGGATCTCGCCGCCGCGCGGCGGGTAGAGGCCGGTGATCATCTTGCCGACCGTCGACTTGCCGCTGCCCGAGGCGCCGACCAGCGCCACCCACTGGCCGGGCGCCACGTCGAGCGAGAAGCCCTCGACCAGCGGCGGGTCGAGCGGATTGTAGCCGAAGCTCACATCGCTGAGCGTCAGGCGGCCCGCCGCGAAGGTCTCGATCGGCGCCGGCGGCGTGTCGGGAAAGCGCCAGTCGCGGCCGTAGTGCAGCACGTCGTCGAGCCGGGCGAGATCGGCCGAGGCCTGCTGCATCTTGCTGGCCGTGGCGACCATCTGCGCGATCGGGCCGGAGAAGCTCATCAGCAGGCTCTGGAAGGCGACCAGAGTGCCCACGCTCATGTGGCCGTCCATCACCTCGAGTGCGCCGACGCCCAGCACCGCCGCCGCGGTCAGGCTCGACACGAAGGGCGGCACGAGGTTGCCGGCCTGCTGGTAGACCGAGAGCTTCTGCTCGGAGTTGAGCGCGCGCGCATGGTGGCCCGCCCATTTGGCGAAGAAATCGCCCTCGGTGCCGGTCGACTTCAGCGTCTCGATCGACTGCAGCCCGACCACCGAGATCGCGTAGAGCTTGCCCTCCTCGGTCTGCAGCCGGAGCGCCACGTCGGTCAGCGCGCGGCGGACGACGGCCAGCGCCACGACGTTGACGCCGACGCCGACGATGGCGATGACACCCAGCGTCACGTTGTAGAACAGCATCGTGATGCCGAAGAACACCGCGGTGAAGCAGGCGGCCGCGGCGTGGCCGCAGTCGCGCGCCAGCAGCTTGGCCACGTTGTCGTTCGCCGTGATGCGCTTGGCGATGTCGCCGGCGAAGCGCTGGCCGAAGAACTCGATGGGCAGGCGCAGCACGTGCCAGACGAAGCGCGCCGACTGGTCGAGCGCCAGCCGGAGCTCGATGCGCAGCAGCGCGAACTCCTGCACGATCGACAGGCCGAGCTGCAGGAGCAGCATCACCCCCAGCCCGACCAGCAGCGGCCCGATCCAGCCCTCGAACTGCTTGACCAGGATCTCGTCGACGAAGATCTGCGCGGCGCCCGGCAGGGCGATGCCGGGCAGCACCATCATCAGCGCGATCCAGGCGGTGAAGCCGATCACCGGCCCGAAGCCCTCCAGCCGGTGCGCGAGCTGGCCGAGGAGGCTCGGCGCCATGCCGCCTCTGGTGAACGACGGACCGGGCTCGAAGCGGAGCGTGACGCCGGTGTAGCTCTCGGCGAATTCCTTGTGCGTGACGGTGCGCGGCCCGATCGCCGGATCGTTGAGGAAGACCCGGTTCTTCGACGCCCCTTCGACGACGAGGAAGTGGTTGAAGTTCCAGAAGACGACCACCGGGAACGGGCCTTCCAGGACCTCGTCGACCTCGAGCCGGTAGCCGCGGGCATCGAGGCCGAAGTCGCGCGCCGCCCGCACGATGCTGCTGGCCTTGCTGCCGTCGCGCGACACGCCGCAGGCGACGCGGAGCTGCTCGAGCGGCACGTAGCGGCCGAAATGGGCGAGCACGATGGCGAGCGAGGTCGGCCCGCACTCGGTCATCTCCATCTGCAGCACGGTGGGCGTGCGGACCCGCCGGTGCGCGCCCCTGCCGAACACCGGGCTAGCCTTCGACGCCGATGAGGTTTCGGAAGGCCGGGATGATCAGCGCCACCGGCGAGCGGCGCTCGACGATGACGTCGACGTCGACGCGGGTGCCGCGCGTCACCGAGAAGGGCGGCCCCTGTCCGCCCCACCAGGCGAAGCCGCTCGGCGTGCCCTTGTCGCGGAAGACCTCGATCTTGGCGAGCAGCGGCGAGGTGCCACCCATCAGGTCGTTGGTCAGCTCCGAGTTGCGCAGGATCGAGTCGAGCTCGGCCTTGGAGACCGAGAGCTCGGTGATCGACGCGACGCGGCCGCGCATCGAGCCGTGCTCTTCCTTGCGAACGCTGGCGGGACGCACATGGACGTCCATGCCCTCCCCGATGCGCTTGGACATGTTGTTCGTGAACACCGCCAGCACCTCGAAGGTCTGCGGCGACACCTGGCCGATCGTCGCCAGCACGGTGCCCGGCGAGACGACGTCGCCGCGGCCGACGCGGATTTCCTCGATGACGCCGTGGACCGGCGCCTTCACCGCCGAGCCGATGTTCACCTCGGCCTGCAGCCGCGCGCCCTCGGCCTGCAGCGAGTCGATCTCCTCCTGCTTCTGGCGCTCGACCTCCTTGAGATCGTCCTGCTTCTGCTGCTCCGACGCCTCGATCTGCACCTTGCGGGCGTGGGCGTTGGCGACGTCGAGCATGGTCTGGTCGTACTGCGCGCGCGCGTTGGCGAGCTCGAGCTGGCTGATGATGCCGCGCTTGGCGAGCCCCTCCTCGCCCGCCACGATGTCCCGCAGCCTGTCGGCCCGCGACTTGCCGGCGGTGATCTGCTCCTCCGCCGCTTCCTTCTGGCGCTGGTAGGTCACCGCGCTCTTGGCGAGCTCCTGCTCATGCGCCTTCTTCAGGCGCGCGAGGTGAGTCTCGAGGGAGGCGACACGCGACTTGTTGCTGGCGAGCTGCGTGTCGAGCGAGACCTGCTGGATGCGCGCGATCAGCTCGCCTTCCTTCACGTGGTCGCCGCGCTTCACCAGGATCTCGACGACCGGGCCGGACACGACCGGCTGGACGGTGTGCGAGGCCCGGCCGTCGGCCAGCAGCACGCCCTGGCCGATGACGCGCGTCGGCACCGAGCCGAAGATGCCCCAGACCAGGCAGGCCACGACGATGACGGTGGCCGACGCCGCCATGACGCGCATCGCCGGCGGAATCAGCCGGATGCGCTGGTCGAGCTGCTCCGGCGAGTTGAAGCGCTTCAGAGCCTCGGCGCGAAAAATGGCGTTCGGCGGCGCGGCAGGCGAGGCCGGCGCCGGCGCAGGTGGCGTTTTCTCACTCATGCAAGCCCCCGCTCACAGGTCCGCGACGGCGGACGTGCCGGCCATCTTGTCTGCTGGCAACACCCAGCACTAGGACTATTCACGGCGCACCCGCACTGCTTTCAGCCGGATTGCACCAAGTTCGCTTTGCGGCCGTGGCGTCCTTGACCGGCCCGACCGCCGCGCGCCTACTCGGCGGGCATCAGCCACGCGAGGAGGCCCGATGAGCAAGCCCACCGACTACAAGCCGGTTGTCGACCCCAAGAAGAAGCCCGAGGCGACCAAGGACATGCCGGACGCCGACCTCGACAAGGTGTCGGGCGGCCACGGCCAGCCGGCCGTCGTCGGCGGTCCCGGCACTTACCCGGAAAAAGACAAGGAAGCGGACGTCGCATGAGCCAGTCCGAAGTCCTGCGCTTCGTCGGCGACCTGAAGGCCAACCCTGCCCTGATGGCCGAAGCCGGCAAGGCGGCGGGAAGCCTGGCGGCCCTCGTCGAGATCGGCACCCGTCGCGGCTACGCCTTCACGCTCGCGGAGGCGAAGGCGCATGTCGCCGCGCGTGCAAAGGCCACCGGCAAGACGCTCTCCGACGGCGACCTCGACGCGGCGGTGGGCGGCCAGATGTTCCAGCCCTGCCTGGCCCCCAAGGTCTGCGACATGATCCCTCCGTAAGGCACCACCTCGAAGTCGCTCACGGGCCGAGCCGGAGGCTCGGCCTCAGGCCAGATTCTTCTTGAAGAACGCGATCGTGCGGTCCCACGACAGCTTGGCGGCGGCCGCGTCGTAGCGCGGCGTCGAGTTGTTGTGGAAGCCGTGCTGCGTGCCCGGATAGATGAACACCTCGTACGGCACCTTCGCCGCCTTCAGCGCTTCCTCGTAGGCCGGGTACATCGCGTTGATGCGCTCGTCGTTCTGCGCGAGCTGCACCAGCAGCGGCGCCTTGATCTGCGGCACCGACGCCGTCTCCGCCGCGGCCCCGTAGTACGGCACGCCCGCCTGCATGTCGCCGCCCAGCGCGGTGGCCAGCCAGTTGGTCGTACCGCCGCCCCAGCAGAAGCCCGTGACGCCGAGCTTGCCGGTCGACATCGCGTGCGTCTTGAGGAACTTCGCGCTGTTCAGCATGTCGGTGCGCAGCTTCGGCTGGTCGAGCTTGGCCTGCAGCGCGCGGCCGTCATCGTCGTTGCCGGGATAGCCGCCGACCGGGAACAGACCGTCCGGCGCAAGTGCCAGGAACCCCTCGGTCGCGGCGCGGCGCGCCACGTCCTCGATGTA
>SCVT01000678.1 GCA_004296815.1 Reyranella sp.
TGAGTTTCCACAGCTCCGACGAAAGCTCCTTCAACGCGAGCGTCGCTTCCGGGTTGTCGACGGCCGCGAGTGGCGTCGCCGCTTCGTCGTCGATCGTGACCGGGCGCCGCCGCAGCGTGCGCAGATCCGAATAGAAGCGGTTGCGCATGATGGTGAAGAGCCAGCCCTTGAGATTGGTGCCGGGCGTGAACTGCTCCTGCTTGTCGAGCGCCGCGAGGATCGTGTTCTGCACGAGATCATCGGCCGTCTCGCGCTCACGGCACATGAAGCGCGCAAACGCACGCAGATCAGGGAGGAGTGCCACAATCTCCTGTTTCATCGCTCTTCTATTTGGGGGCTGTCGCGTCGTGTGGAAGGGGAAATGTCGAAGAGCAACCGCATGACGAAGCGGACGTTGTGGCGGCGAGACGACGAATACCGAACTCGAACAAGGAGAGAGTCATGAATTGGGATCGCATCGAAGGCAACTGGAAGCAGATGACCGGCAAGGTCAAGGAACAGTGGGGCAAGCTCACCGACGACGACATCACCGTCATCGGCGGCAAGCAGGACCAGCTCGTCGGGCGCATCCAGGAGCGCTATGGCGTGGCGAAGGACGAAGCCGAGAAGCAGGTCAACACCTGGATCGGCCGCATCTGACCGCGCAGGTTCCGGCTGCGGGCAGACCTGCCCGCAGCCGGGGAACCCGCAGTCGCGATGAGCGTTGTGTCATCGAAGTTCCAAGATTTTGGAGATTTTAATGGGTCGCGCAGCCGTGCTTTGGCTCCTCGGAGTGCCTATTCCGGTGCTTCTGCTGATGTGGGCCCTGGGCTGGCTTCACTAGAGACAGGTTTGCGACGCCGACGCGGGGCAGCGTCGGTCGATACGACTGCCGGGAGGCCGCCAGGAATTGATTGATGGGTTGTCAGCAGTCGCCCGCAGCGTACTGTAGACAGTCATCGGCGTGGCGATCGGTGGTCGACGGTTAAGAATTGAGCGATGAGGGAGAGGTCAGTGGCGGACGGGCAAGCAGCATCCAAGAAGGTGTCGGAGGCGATCAGCAGGACACTGCCGTTCCTGCGGCGCTACGCGCGCGCCGTGACGGGCTCCCAGCAGCAGGGCGACGAATGGGTGCGCCTCTGCGCGGAAGTCGCAGTGAGGCAGCCCGAGCTGATCGCGGAGGCCGAGGACACCAAGCTCGGCGTATTCGCCCTGTTCCATCGCCTGAGACAGCCGTTCGGCGATATCGAGGCCGGTGCCAGCGGCGGCGAGAGCGTACGCGGGCGGTTGAAGGAATCCCTGACCGACATGGCGCCGATGCAGCGCCAGGTTCTGCTGTTGACGGTGCTCGAGGGCTTCACGGTCGCCGACGCCGCACACATTCTCGGCGTCGATATCGATGCTGCCGAACGCGGCCTCGAGGAGGCGCGCAAGGAACTGCAGCGCGTCGCGTCGGTTCGCGTGCTGGTTATCGAGGACGAGGCGGTGATCGCCCTCGACGTCGCTGACATCGTTCGCAATGCCGGCCACGAGGTGGTGGGAATCGCCGCAACGGAGAAGGCGGCGATCGATTTGGCGAAGAAGCATTCGCCGCATCTCGTGCTGGCCGACATTCAGCTGCGCGGCGCGGATAGCGGCATCTCTGCCGTCAACCAGATCATGAAGTCGATGTCGGTGCCGGTGATCTTCGTCACCGGATTTCCCGAGCGCCTGCTCACCGGCAAGCAGGTCGAGCCGGCCTTCGTGATCTCCAAGCCTTTCGATCCCGACCTTCTTCGTGCGGCTATCGCGCAGGCGCTCGATACCGTATCGATCTGATCCCGGTACGGGACGATGCTGGCGCGATGGTCGCTTCGCTCCAAGCTCGTCGCGCTCACGGCGCTCGCCTTGCTGCCGGTCCTCGGCCTCGCCGCCTGGCAGGCCCGGATGGAGCAGCGGGTCGTGGCATCGCAGGGCAGATTTGCGCTCAATTTCGCCGCCGACCTCGCGGTGGCGAGATACGGCGATCTGATCGAGGCCTCGACACATCTGCTGTCGGCCGCGTGCCTGAACGACGCTGTCCAGCTTGCGGCAAGTCTCGCGCCTTCGCCTGCCGACGTCGGACGCTGTGACACCTATCTCTCGAGGCTCCTCGCCGCGTTTCCTGAACAGTATTCGTCGATCCTGGTCACGGACGAGCAGGGAGTGGCCCGTTGCGCGAGCACGCCGACCGCTGTCGGGATGAGCTTCGCCGACCGCGACGTATTCCAGAAAGTACGGGGAGCCAGCGGCCTCGCCATCGGCGACAAGATCTCGAGCCGAATCGGGCCGCACACCGTGGTCCCGATCGCCTTGCCGGTCGTCCGGGATGGAGGCTTCCGTGGCATGTGCGTGCTCGGGATCACCCTGAAAGCGCTTGCCGACGCGACTGGCGCGCCGTCGGGAAGCCGAGGCGATATTGCGGTGGCAGTGGTCGATCGCGCCGGCGTTTCCGTCGGCGGCGATGCCGCGGCGATGCGCAGGCTGCCGGCTTCCGCCCGCATGGCGGCGGCGGTCGCGGGCGGCCAGGATGATTTCTCCGAGTATGGTCAGGACGGGACGCTCTACACCTTTCGTCTGCAGCCGATCGACGGCAGCGCGCTGTTCGCCGTCGCGTCCGCGCCGCTGGCGGAGGGGCCGCTGGTCCTCGCTGGTGCCTGGGCGGGCTTCGCCCTGGTGGTGCTGGCAGCCGTCGTCGTGCTCGTGGTGATCTGGCTGGGTGCCGACCGCTGGTGCGTCCGCCCGCTTCGCTACATCCAGGATTTCGCCGACAAGGTCGCGCGGGGGGAGGATATCAAGCTTGCGCCGGCGGACGCACCAGCGGTCGGCACCCAGCCAGATCACCACGAGCACGACGACGGCTGCCAGCACCACCAGGGCGAAGCCCGCCCAGGCACC
>SCVT01000679.1 GCA_004296815.1 Reyranella sp.
GCGCGCAGCTCGCCGATCAGGGTCGGGTTGAGCGCGTTCTTCACCTCGGGCCGGTTGAGCGTGACATGCAGGCGCGAACGCTCGCGGTGCAGCAGCAGCGTCTCGTACTTGTCGGCGAACTCGGCCATCAGCGATTCTCCAGCCGGGGAAGCGTCCCCATCATCTTGGAAATGATCTGCAGCATGACCTCGTCGGCGCCGCCGCCGATCGAGGCCAGCCTAGAGTCGCGGAAGGCGCGCGCGGTGGGCGACTCCCAGAGGTAGCCCGCGCCGCCCCAGTATTGCAGGCAGCCGTCGGTCACGACACGGACCATGCGGCCGGCCTTGAGCTTGGCCATCGAGGCCAGCATCGTGACGTCGCTGCCGTCGAGATATTCCTCGCAGGCGCGGTAGCAGAGCGACCGCACCAGCTCGACCTCGGTGCTGAGCTCCGCGAGCTTGAAGTGGATCACCTGGTTGTCGAGCAGCGGCCGGCCGAACACCTTGCGCTCGCGCGTGTACTCGATCGTCTGCGCGATCAGCCGCTCCATGCCGACCACGGCCGAGATCGCGCCCCACAGCCGCTCCTCCTGGAACTGCTGCATCTGGTAGACGAAGCCCATGCCCTCCTGGCCGATCAGGTTCCGCACCGGCACCTTGACCTCGTCGAGGAAGATCTGCGCGGTGTCGGAGGAGCGCATGCCGAGCTTGTCGAGCTTCTTCACCACCTCGACGCCCTTGGTCTTCATCGGCAGGCAGATCAGCGACTTGTTCCTGTGGGCCGGGCCTTCGCCGGTCGAGGCCAGGAGGCACATCCAGTCGGCCTGCGTGCCGTTGGTCGTCCACATCTTGCCGCCGTTGATCACCCAGTCGCCGCCGACCTTCTTCGCCGTCGTCTTGATCGAGGCGACGTCGGAACCGGCGCCGACCTCGGAGACGCCGAGGCACGCCACGTAGTCGCCGGCGATCGAGGGCGTGAGGAATTCCTTGCGCAGGGCGTCGCTGCCGTAGCGGGCCAGCGCCGGTGTCGCCATGTCGGTCTGCACGCCGATCGCCATCGGTACCGAGCCGCAATTGATGTGGCCCAGCTCCTCGGCCATCACCATGGCGTAGGAATAGTCGAGGCCCATGCCGCCGTACTCGGTGGGCTTGTTGATGCCCAGCAGCCCGGCATCGCCCAGCCTCTTGAAGACCTGGTGGGCGGGGAAGATGCCGTCCTCTTCCCACTTGTCGACATGGGGATTGATGTCCTTGTCGATGATCGCGCGCAGGGTGCGGCGGATCTCGTCATGTTCCTGCGTGAATTGCATGTCAGCGATTCCCCCTCATCGATTACCGAGGCGGGGCAGCGTGCCCATGAGCTTCGAGATGATCTGCAGCATGACCTCGTCGGCGCCGCCGCCGATCGAGCCCAGCCGTCCGTCGCGATAGCCGCGCGCCACGGGATTGTCCCAGAGGTACCCCGCGCCGCCCCAGTACTGCAGGCAGGAGTCCGAGACTTCGCGGCGCAGGCGACCCGCCTTCAGCTTGCCCATCGAGGCCAGCATCGTGACGTCCTTGCCGGCGAGATAGTCCTCGCAGGCGCGATAGACGATGGAGCGCAGCGCCTCGACTTCGCTCTTGAGCTCGGCCAGGCGGAAATGGATGACCTGGTTGTCGAGCAGCGGCTTGCCGAACACCTTGCGCTCGCGCGTGTACTCGATGGTGGCGTTGATCAGCCGCTCGCAGGTGTTGAGCGAGCCGGCGCCCGCCCACAGCCGCTCCTCCTGGAACTGCTGCATCTGATAGGTGAAGCCCATGCCGGGCTGACCGATCGTGTAGCGCACCGGCACCTTCACCTCGTCGAGGAAGGTCTGCACCGTGTCCGACGCGCGCATGCCGAGCTTGTCGAGCTTCTTCACGATCTCGATGCCCTTGGTCTTCATCGGCACCACGATCAGCGACTTGTTCTTGTGCGCGGGCCCGTCGTCGGTGCTGGCCAGCAGACACATCCAGTCGGCCTGCGCGCCGTTGGTCGTCCACATCTTGCCGCCGTTGATCACCCAGTCGCCGCCGACGCGGCGGGCCGTCGTCTTGATCGAGGCGACGTCGGAGCCCGCGCCGGTCTCGGAGACGCCGAGGCAGGCCACGTAATCGCCGCTGATCGACGGCGTCAGGAACTCCTTGCGCAGCTCGTCGCTGCCGTAGCGGGCGAGCGCCGGGGTCGCCATGGAGATCTGCACGCCCGTCGCCATCGGGATCGAGCCACCGTTGACCCATCCCAGCGACTCGGCGCAGACCATGGCGTAGGAGAAATCGAGACCCGAGCCGCCGAACTCGACCGGCTTGTCGACGCCCAAGAGGCCCGCGTCGCCCATCTTCTTGAAGAGCTGGTGCGCCGGGAATTGGCCCTCGCGCTCCCATTCGTCGACGTAGGGATTGATCTCGCGGTCGATCAGCGTCTTCCAGGTCTGGCGCAGCGCTTCATGCTCTGGCGTGAACTTCATCTCGTTACATCCTCGCAACGCCGAAGGTGATGGGATTGAGCGGCCGCACCAGCGACTCTCGCGCGATCGAGAGCGTGAAGGCCAGCACGCGCCGCGTGTCGCGCGGGTCGATGATGCCGTCGTCCCAGAGGTGCGCCGTGCCGTAGAGCGCCGTCGATTCGCGCTCGAACTGGTCGACGATGCCCTTGAACATCTTGTCGATCTGCTCCCTGGGCGGCTCCTTGCCCTCACGCAGGAATTTCTGCTCGGTCACGGTCTTCATGACGCCGGCGGCCTGCTCGCCACCCATCACCGCGGTGCGGCTGTTGGGCCAGGCAAAGATGAAGCGCGGGTCATAGGCGCGGCCGCACATGCCGTAGTTGCCGGCACCAAAACTTCCGCCGATCACGACCGTGATCTGCGGCACCGTCGCGTTGGCCACCGCCTGGATCATCTTGGAGCCGTGCTTGACGATGCCGCCACGCTCGGCCTCGGTGCCCACCATGTAGCCTGTCGTGTTCTGCAGGTAGACGATCGGCGTGCCCTGCTGGCAGCAGAGCTGGATGAACTGCGCAGCCTTGACCGCGCCCTTGGTGGTGATCGGGCCGTTGTTGCCGATGAAGGCCACCGGCTCGCCCTCGATCGCAGCCCAGCCGCAGATCGTCTGCTGGTCGAACAGGCCCTTGAACTCGAGGAAGTCCGAACCGTCGGCCAGGCGGGCGATCACCTCGCGCACGTCGTACGGGTCCTTGTGCGAGGGCGGGACGACGCCGCACAGCTCGTCGATGTCGTAGAGCGGTTCCTTGAACGACTTGGGTGCGCGAGGCGGCAGCTTGTCGTTCCAGTGCCACTTGGCGATCACGTCGCGCGCCATGCGGATGCCGTCGGCGTCGTTCTCTGCCATCCATTCGGCCACGCCCGAGACGGTGGCGTGCATTTCCGCGCCACCCAGCTCCTCGTCGGTCGCGATCTCGCCGGTCGCGGCCTTGAGCAGCGGCGGTCCGGCCAGAAACACCTTGGCCTGGTTGCGCACCATGATGACGTAGTCGCTGAGGCCCGGCAGGTAGGCGCCGCCCGCGGTCGAGGAGCCGTGCACCACCGTCACCTGCGGGATGCCCTTGGCCGACATGCGCGCCTGGTTGGCGAAGCCGCGGCCGCCCGGCACGAAGATCTCGGCCTGGTAGAGGAGGTTGGCGCCGCCCGACTCGACCAGGTTCACCACGGGCAGCTTGTTCTCCAGCACGATCTGCTGCACGCGCTGGCCCTTGCGCTGGCCGGAGGGGGCGACGGTGCCGCCCTTGATGGCGGAGTTCGAGGCCGACACGACGCAGCGTACGCCCTCGACATAGCCGATGCCCGAGACCGAGCCGCCGCCCGCGCTCGAGCCGTCCTTGTCGTCGTGCATGCGGTAGCCCGCGAGCGGCATCAGCTCGAGGAAGGGCGCGCCGCGGTCGAGCAGCAGCGCGATCCGTTCGCGTGGCATGAGCTGCTTGCGCTTGGCGAAGCGCTCGCGCGACTTCTCGGAAGCGTCCTGCACGCTCTTCTCGGCGTCACGGAACTCGGCGATGGCCGCCAGCATGCGCTCGCGGTTCTTGCGGTAGTCCTCGCTGTTGCGGTCGACCTGGCTTTCGATGATCGGCATGTCAGCCGCCCAGCACTTTCGGCGTCACCGCGAGGTGGAAACCGTTGAACGCCTTCGACTTGTCCGTCGCCGGCAGGTCGACCGAGCGGTTGGCGAGCGGCACGCCGCCGTCGATCCTGATCTCGGTGCCGGTGATGAAGGCCGAGGCGTCGCTCAGCAGGAAGCAGACCGCGGCCGATACCTCGCTCTCGGTGCCGAGGCGCCCGAGCGGGCAGTAGCCCTTGAGCTTGGGGATCTGCTCCTTGAAGTCGCCGGTGTAGGTGTCCATGCCCGAGGAGGCGATCCAGCCCGGCGCGACGGAGTTCACGCGCACGCCCGCGGCGGCCCATTCGTAGGCCAGCGTCATGGTGAGGTTGGCCATGCCGGCGCGCGCCGCGCCCGTGTGCACCATGTTGGGAAAGCCGTTCCGGTAGTCGGCGGTCATGTTCACGATCGCGCCGCCGTGGTCCTGCATCGACTGCGTGAAGACCTCGCGGCTCACGATGAAGCCGCCCGTCAGGTTGTTGCGCACCACCACGTCGAAGCCCTTGGCGCTGAGCGCCGAGGCGGGCGAGGGGAACTGGCCGCCGGCATTGTTGAACAGGCCGTGGATGCGGCCGTTCCTGGCGACGATCTTCGCGACAGCTTCCTTGACCTGCGCTTCCTCGCGGATGTCGAAGATGTGCGTCTCGCAGGTGCGGCCCGCTGCTTCGATCTCGGCCTTCACCGTGTCGAGCTTCTCCTGCTTGCGGCCGGTGATGACGACGTGGGCGCCGAGGGCCGCGATCTCGTGCGCAGTGCAGCGGCCGATGCCGCTGCCGCCGCCGGTCACGACGACGGTCTGGCCCTCGAACAAGCCGGGCCTGAAGACCGAGCGGTACGACATGTTTCCTCCCGACCTGAACAGCCGTTCATCGGCCTGTATTTGACGTTTACGTAAAGGTCAAGTAAGCCCCCAGACCATTGGCCGACTGGAGGAACTCGCCATGACCTTGCAGGAAATCACCGCGAAAATGAAGGAAGGCGCTTCCAAGAAGTCGCCGTTCGGCAACACCGTGAAATTCGCCACCGATCAGGGCGTCGTCCACATCGACGGCAACGCCACGCCGCCCGCCGTCACCAACGACGACAAGGCCGCGGATTGCACCATCAAGATGGACTTCAGCGACTTCGCCGACCTGATCGGCGGCAAGCTCGACGGCATGACCGCGTTCATGACCGGCAAGCTCAAGATCGAAGGCGACATGGGCGTCGCCATGAAGCTCCAGAGCATCCTGCGCTAAGGCGCGTTCGCTCGGCAGTTGAGAGAAGGGGGCCTCGCGGCCCCCTTTTTGCTGTCCGCTATTCCTCGCGGCTCTTGTGATAATGCCGCTTGGCCTTGGCGCGGTTGCCGCACGACGACATCGAGCACCAGCGCCGCTTGCCGGCGCGGCTGTCGTCGAGGAACAGGAAAAGACAGTCGGGGTTGGCGCAGCGCCGCACGCGATCGAGCCGCGTTCCCGTCAGCAGGTCGCCTGCTGTCCACAGGACCGGCGCCAGCAGCGCCAGCGCCGTGCCCGACCTGATGTCGACATCCCAGCCGTAGCCGCCGCGCTCGCGCTTCAGCGTCGTGCGGGCCGGCGCCTTCTCCAGCGCCTCGTTCAGCGCCTCGAGATCGCGCGCCGCCGGCGCCTTGTCCTGCGCCTCGGCGTCGAACAGGCGGTGGATCGTCTCGCGCAGCTCGATGGCGCGCTCGAACTCGCGCGGGGGCGGCGCCTTGGCGGCCTTGGGGCCGCCGTTGGCGGCGATCCAGGAGGCGAGGTCGTCGGGGGCGTTCAGCGTCTCCGTCGGGACGTCCTGGCCGCGCCAGTAGCGCGTGTTGACGAACTCCAGGCAGAGATCGGGCCGATTCATCTGACGGGCTTACTAACCGGTTGACGGGTTGACAAGGCGGAACCCTCTCATTAACCATATAACCAGTTATATAGTTATGAAGGAGGAAACTTCAATGTTCGACCATGTTTCGATCGGCGTCGCCGACATCGCGCGTACCAAGAAGTTCTACGACGCGGCCCTGAAGCCGCTCGGCTACACGTTGCTCAGCAATGGTGAGTCCTCGCTGG
>SCVT01000680.1 GCA_004296815.1 Reyranella sp.
GCTCTTCCGATCTCTTGCCGTCCTGGATCGAGGTCAGCGCCGTCGCATAGGGCATGTGGGTGTGCAGCACGACCTTGGCTCGCGGGTTGCCGGCATGGATGCGGGCATGGATGAAGAAGGCGGTCGCCTCGACCTCGTACTTGCCCTCGATGATGTTGCCCTCGCCATCGGCCATGACGAGGTCGGACGGCGTGATCTCCGACCAGTGCAGCCCCTGGGGGTTGACCAGGAACAGGTCCTCGCGGCCGGGCACGGTCATGCTGAAGTGGTTGCACACGCCCTCGTTCAGGCCGTGGTGCGCGGCCGCCCTGAGCGCCGTCGTCAGGTCGATTCGGGCCTGTGTGACCGGGTCATTGGCGAGCATCGAAAAGGGCTCCATCCTCGGATTTCATGCAGCCCGGATGATGCGGCCTAAGGCCCCTTCGGCCAAGAAAATTCAGGGCTCCGATCAGGCGGGCGAGGAACGGCGCGGCCCATCGGCATCGGAGATCTCGCGTACCAGCTTGGTGCGCACGGCGCGGCCGAAATGGTCGAAATTGTCGGCCACGATCATGAACGAGCCCGGTCCGCCGATGACGTTCTCCTCGTAGTACTTGTCGAGGGTGAGGTCGGGCGGGCGGCCGAAGTTGGTGCGGTTCATCATGACGGGCAGGCCGTTCACCACGATGCCCTGGTTCACCAGCTTGTCGCGGATGATCTCGGCGGCCGGTCCGTCGTTGGTGCGTCCGTCACCCGACACGTCGATGACGCGGCGCTTGGAGGTGAGGCCGGACACCTCGAAGCGCTGGCCGGCATGGGCGAGGGCAGCACCAACGGCGGTCCAGCTCTGCGACAGGCGTGGCGCCTCGGAGAGCTTCTCGGCGAAACGCCGCGCCGCCGACGGGCTGTCGATCACCGTCCAGTCGAGCACGACGACCTGATAATGCGCGCCGGCCCACTCGGTGTAGCAGACGGCGATGCGCCGGTGCTCGCCGGACAGGATGGCGTCGATCACGCGGTCGTTGGTCAGCGCCTCGATGTAGCCTCGGCGTTGGAGTTCGGCTTCGACCTCATCGATTGAGCGCGAGACGTCAACGGCAAGGACGAGCTGCAGGTCGACCGGCTGCTGCGCCCTGGCCTGCGTCGCTGCAGCCAAGGTCGCCAGGGAGCCCACAAGCGCCGACCGTCGCTTCATGCCTGCCTCCGTCGAAGGGGGAAAGCATAGCACCCGGTCGAAGCCACAAACAAAAACGCCGGAGGAAAACCTCCGGCGTTCGTGCCTGCTTTCCGGGCAGTTCGATTTCTACTGGTCGTCGTCGAAGCCGCGCTTGCGCGGCTCGTAGTCCCGGTCGCGACGCGGGCGATCCGCACCGCCGCCGCCATGACGCCGCGGCGGCTTGCCGAAGTCGCCACCACCGCCGGGAGCGCCGGCATCGAAGCCACCGGGCGCCGGCGGAGCGCTGGAGAAGTCGGCGCGACGATCGCGCATCGGGCCGCCGCCACCGCCGCCGCCGCCATCGCGGGCGCCGTAGCCGCCGCCGCCGCCACCGCCATCGCGACCACCGCCGCCGTAGCCGCCGCCACCACCGCCGCCGCGATAGCCACCGCCACCGCCGCCACCGTAGCCGCCACCACCACCACCGCCGCCGCCGTAGGGCGGACGCGGACCGCGCGGACGGAAGCCACCGCCGTCGCGACCACCACCACCGCCGCCGCCGAAGCCGCCGCCACCACCGCCACCGCCGGGCTGACGCTCGACAGCTTCACGGACCGCGATCGAGCGGCCATCCAACAACGCGCCGTTCATGGCCTGCATGGCCGCGGCGCCCTGGTCATCGGTTTCCATCTCGAGGAAGGCGAAGCCGCGGCTGCGGCCGGTCTCGCGATCCACGATCACTTTCGAAGAGGTGACGTTGCCGAACTGGGAGAACGCTTCAGACAGACGCTCGGACGTGACCGAATAGGGCAGATTGCCCACAAACAATTTGCGACTCATTCAAGGCTCTGGGCTAGAGGAAGGATCGAGCGGAGTCCGGCGCGCGCTTGCTGGACAGATGCGTCCAAGCGTTTCGTAGACCTTTGACAGATGACCAAGAAGCTCACGGAAGACGTTGACCGGTATCGCGCTCCGCGACTGTGTGCCGAGACTCGTGATGATGCTCGTCGGCCAGTGTCGCAATGCAGCACTTATGCGCTGATTCAGCGGATGAGTCCACCCGCGCCGAAGGGTTGAGGCCGCGCCGACCACGTCACACAATCGCCACGGAATCGGGAGGGATTGAGAATGATCGTCGACCATCGCACCTACGAGCTGCAGCCGGGACGGCTGAGGGACTTCCTCGCCCTCTACGAGAAGGAGGGGCTGCCGGTGCAGCTCAAGCATCTCGGCAACCTCGTCGGCTACTACTCGACCGAGGTCGGCAACGTGAACGAGATCGTCCATATGTGGGGCTACCAGGACCTCGCCGACCGCACCAAGCGCCGCGCCGCGATGGCCGCCGACCCCGCCTGGCAGGCCTATTTGCAGAAGAGCCGTGAGTTTATGAAGACGATGAACAACAAGATATTGGTGCCCACCACCTTCTCACCCACGAAGTAAGGGAAAGACCGTCCAAATGGCTACCGCATACCCGCGCCGCAGCGGCGCGCAGGTTCTGATCGACCAGCTCCGCATCCATGGCACCGAGACGATCTTCGGCGTGCCCGGCGAGAGCTACCTCGCCGCCCTCGACGCGCTCTACGCCCAGCGCAATTCGATCCGCTACGTGATCTGCCGCCAGGAGGGCGGGGCGTCCTACATGGCCGAGGCCTACGGCAAGCTGACCGGCAAGCCCGGCATCTGTTTCGTCACGCGCGGGCCGGGCGCCACCAATGCCAGCGTCGGAATGCATACCGGCTTCCAGGATTCGACGCCCATGATCCTGCTGGTCGGGCAGGTCGCCCGCGAGCAGTCCGAGCGCGAGGCCTTCCAGGAGATCGACTACCGCCGCATGTACGGCCAGCTCGCCAAGTGGGTGACGCAGATCGAGGACGCCCGCCGCATCCCTGAGATCGTGAGCCAGGCCTTCCATCGCGCCATGAACGGCCGGCCGGGTCCGGTGGTGATCGCGCTGCCGGAGGACATGCTGGTCGACGAGGTCGAGGTGGCCGATGCCGGTCCCTACAAGACCGCGCGCGGCGCGCCGGCGCCGGAGGACATGGTGACGTTCCGCGAGCTGCTCGCCGCGGCCAAGCAGCCATTGGTCGTGCTGGGCGGCGGCGGCTGGGACGCCAAGGCCTGCGCCGACATCAAGGCGTTCGTCGAGGCCAACCACCTTCCGGTGACGACGGCCTTCCGCAACCAGGACCTGATCGACAACCGCCACGCCAACTTCGTGGGCGATCTCGGCCTCGGCGTGAACCCGCCGCTCGGCAAGCGCATCAAGGAGAGCGATCTCATCATCGCCATCGGTCCGCGTCTCGGTGAGGCGACGACCGGCGGCTACACCATGTTCGACCTGCCGGTACCGGCGCAGACGATGGTGCATGTGCACGCCGGCGCCGAGGAACTCGGCCGCGTGTACCAGGCGACCTTGCCGATCAACGCCGGCATGGCGCAGTTCGCCTCCGCGGCGAAGGCGATGAAGCCGGTCGACGCCTCGGCATGGAAGGCGAGCGTGCCCGCCGCGCGCACCGACTACCTCAAGAACATCGAGCCGACGCCGCAGCCGGGCTCGGCCAACCTCGCCGAGATCGTGGCCTGGCTGAACAAGCGCCTGCCCGACGATTGCATCGTCACCAACGGTGCCGGCAACTATGCGGGCTACGTCCATCGCTTCTTCCAGTATCGCGGCTTCCGCACCCAGCTCGCGCCGACCAACGGCTCGATGGGCTACGGCGTGCCGGCCGGTGTGGCGGCGAAGATCGCCGCGCCGGAGCGCACGGTCGTGTCGTTCTCGGGCGACGGCTGCTTCCTGATGAACGGCCAGGAGTTCGGCACCGCCGTCCAGCACGGCGCCAACGTCGTGTTCGTCGTGGTCGACAACGGCATGTACGGCACGATCCGCATGCACCAGGAGCGTGAGTATCCGACACGCGTGCACGGCACCGAGCTGAAGAACCCGGACTTCGCGGCCTACGCGCGCGCCTTCGGCGGCCACGGCGAGACGGTCGAGAAGACGGCGGACTTCGAGGCGGCGTTCGAGCGCTGCCTCGCGGCCGGCAAGCCGTCGATCATCCATGTGAAGACAGATGCCGAGGCCATCACGTCGCGCATCACGCTGACCAAGCTGCGCGAGCAGGCGCTTGCCAAGCAGAAGCACTGACGAACAAAAGAAAAAATAGAGAGGAAACGATGGGTATCACACGTCGCGCGGCGGTCGCCGCGTCATTGGCTGCGCTCGCCGTGCCGGCACGCGCTCAGACCGAATGGCCGAAGGGGCAGCCGATCAAGGTGCTGATCCCCTTCGCGCCGGGCGGCGTGCCCGACATCATCTCGCGCATTGTGACGCCGAAGATGGGCGAGGCGCTCGCCCAGTCCTTCGTCGTCGACAACAAGCCGGGCGCCGGCGGCGGGCTCGCGGGCCAGCTGCTGACGCAGGCCGCGCCGGACGGCTACACGCTGCTGATGGGCACGGTCTCGACCATGTCGATCGTGCCTGCCATCAACCCGTCGCTGAAGTACGACCCCAACAGCTTCGCCGCGATCGGCCTCGCGGCCGTGGTGCCCATGGTCGTCGTGGTGCGGGCCGAGTCGCCCGCGCAGGACATGAAGGGCCTGGTCGAGCTCATCAAGAGCAAGCCCAACTTCAACTACGGCTCCTCGGGCAACGGCTCGATCCTTCATCTCACCGCCGAGCTCTTCAAGCTTCGGACCGGCCTCAAGATGCAGCACATCCCCTACCG
Organism: Reyranella sp.; assembly: GCA_004296815.1. Taxonomy (GTDB): domain Bacteria; phylum Pseudomonadota; class Alphaproteobacteria; order Reyranellales; family Reyranellaceae; genus Reyranella. The sequence goes on from SCVT01000680.1 coordinate 4,864, forward strand.
CGGCTCGGCACCCGCACTGCAGGCGTTGCTCGCGGGCGAGATCGACGTCGTCTTCGACGCGCTGCCGCCGACCATGGGCCAGATCAAGGCGGGCAAGCTGCGCGCGCTCGGCCTCGCCATGGCCAAGCGCTCGCCTGCGCTGCCCGACCTCAAGACACTCGGCGAGCAGGGCATCCCCGGCGTCGAGGCCTATACCTGGGCCGGGCTCTACGCACCGGCCGGCACCGCGGCGCCGATCGTCACGCGCCTCAACGCCGAGCTCTTGAAGTCGCTCGCCGACCCGGAGAACGCACGCAAGATCTCGGAGCTCGGCTACGAGCTCTCGCCCTCGACGCCGGCGGAGCTGCAGGCGCACACCGCTGCAGAGCTGAAGAAGTGGACGGAGGTCGCCAGGGCCGCCGACGTGAAGGCCGACTGAGGGGCTTGCGCCGCCGCGGTTCCGCCTCTATAGAGGCGCCTCGTGGAGATTTGAGCCGACCGGCTTGCGACCACGTTAAACATCGCTAAAAGGTCGGAGGCACTCGCAAAGCCCCCGTCCTTCCAGGTCGGGGGTTTTTCGTTTGCGCAACGGCCCGAGGGCAGCGCAGGCGGGAAGGAGAGAGTGTCATGGACGGATCGATCAGCAGGAAGAAGACCCAGGCCGATGCCAAAAAGTGGCGGCCGCAGACTCGCGCCGTGCGCGGCGGCCAGGTGCGTAGCAACTTCGACGAGACGTCGGAAGCGCTCTTCCTGACCTCGGACTACGCCTACAACAGCGCCGAGGAGGCCGAGGCCACCTTCAAGGGCGAGAGCACCCACTACCAGTATTCGCGCTTCGGCAACCCGACCGTGACCATGTTCGAGAACCGGCTGGCCGCGCTCGAAGGCGCCGAGGCCTGTCGCGCCACCTCGACCGGCATGTCGGCCGTGTTCTTCGCGCTGCTCGCGCTGCTCAAGTCGGGCGACCGCGTCGTCGCGGCCCGCCAGCTCTTCGGCTCCTGCCACTACATCGTGAACGAGCTCCTGCCGAAGTACGGCATCGCCGGCGAGTTCGTCGACGGCGGCGATCTCGCCCAGTGGGAGAAGGCACTCAGCAAGCCGACGCAGGCCGTGCTCTTCGAGTCACCCTCCAACCCGATGCTCGACATCGTCGACGTCAAGGCGGTGTGCGATCTCGCGCACAAGGCCGGCGCCACCGTCGTGCTCGACAACGCCTTCGCCACGCCGATCCTGCAGCGCCCGCTCGAGTTCGGCGCCGACGTGGTGATCCACTCGGCCACCAAGTACATCGACGGCCAGGGCCGGACGCTCGGCGGCGCGGTGCTGGGCTCGAAGGAGTTCATCCTCGACAAGCTGCAGCCGATCATCCGTAACACCGGCCCGTCGCTCAGCCCGTTCAACGCTTGGGTGCTCGTCAAGGGCCTGGAGACGCTGGGCTTGCGCATCGACCGTCATTGCGCCAACGCGCGGCGCGTCGCCGATGCGCTGGCCGCCCATCCCGCGGTCGGCCGCGTCCTCTATCCCGGCCGTCCCGACCATCCGCAGCACAAGCTCGCGGCCAAGCAGATGTCGGACTTCGGCGGCGTCGTGACCTTCGACCTCAAGGCCGGCAAGTGGGCGGCGTTCGAGACGCTGAACCGCCTGCAGCTCGTCGACATCTCCAACAATCTCGGCGACGCGAAGAGCCTGGTCACGCATCCGGCGACCACGACGCACATGCGCATCGGCGCCGAGGAGCGTGCCAAGCTCGGCATCAACGACGGCACGGTCCGCATCTCGGTGGGCCTCGAGGACGTCGAGGACATCATCACCGACCTGCAGCAGGCGCTGGGCGGCTGAGCCCGGCGTGGCCGACGACGACAGACTGTCCGCGAAACTCTGGACGGCCAACACCGACATCGCCGAGCGCATCCTGGCGCACGGCTTCATGCGCGGGCTGGCCGACGGCACGCTCCCGCTGCAGAGCTTCAAGGGCTACGTCGCGCAGGACGCCTATTTTCTCGAAGGCTTCGCGCGCGCCTACGCCTTCTGCCTCGCGCATTCGACGGCGCGCGAGGATCTCTACGGTTTCGCCGCCCTCATTCAGGGCGTGATCGACGAGCTCAAGCTTCACAGGAGCTACGCCGAGCGCTGGAAGGTCGAGCTGGCGGGCGTCCTGCCGGTCGAGGCGACCAAGGCCTATGTCGACTTCCTGCTGGCGACGGCCGGGCGCGGCGAACTCGGCGAGACGATCGCGGCCATGACGCCCTGCATGCGGCTCTACGCCTTCCTCGGCCGCGCGCTCGCCAAGGCCAAGGTGGCGCCGCTCTACGCCGAGTGGGTGAAGACCTACGCCGATCCCGGCTTCGAGGCGTTGGCGGTCCAGCTCGAGACGCTGCTCGACGCGCATGCGACGGACACGGAGGCCGTGCGCGGCAACTACCGCCGCGCCATGGAGCTCGAGTTCGGCTTCTTCGCCGCGAATCTCTAGAGGTCGGGCTCTAAAGCGCGGCGAGCTTTTCCATCGAGCGGTCGAGCGCGCCGTGAAGGTCGGCCGTCAGCTTGGCGCCCATCGCGGTGCGCACTTCCTGTTCGGCCGCCGACCAGAGCGGCAGCGCGCGCTTGAAGAGGGCGCGACCGGCCTGCGTGGCGACCAGCTCGTGGCGTCTCTTGTCGCCCGCCGTCGCGCGCTCGATGACGCCCGAGCCGATCAGCGGCCGCAGGTTGCGCGTCAAGGTCGTGCGGTCCGTCGCCAGCAGGTCGGAGAGCTGGGTGATGGTCACCGGGCCCTTGGCGATCACGAAACCCAGCAGCGAGAACTGCGAGATCTTGAGGCCGGTCGGCGCCAGGTGCCGCGTGTAGATCTGCGTCACCCGGCGGGCCGCGCCGCGGACCCGGAAGCAGGTGCATTCGGCCGGCGACAGGCGGATCGGGGCGGGGGCGTTCATGGCGCCAGACTAGCGCCGCCGGTTGCGCGGGCAAAGCACAGATGTGTATATGCACTCAATTGTGACGACGGAGACGAGCATGGCGGACGCTGGTTACGGGGTGGTGCCGATCGAGCAGGCCCGCACGATGGATGGGCTGACGCTGTTCAAGGGCCTGCTGGAGGGCAAGTTTCCCGCGCCGCCGATCAGCAAGGCGCTGGGCTTCAACGTGTCCGAGGTCGAGCTCGGCCGCGTGGCGTTCCACTACACGCCGGTGTTCGACCACTACAACCCGCTCGGCACCGTGCATGGCGGCATCGCCGCCACGCTGCTCGACTCGGTGATGGGCTGCTGCATCCACACCACGCTGAAGGCGGGCATCGGCTATACGACGGTCGAGATCAAGGTGAACTATGTGCGTGCCATGACCGACAAGACCGGTCCGGTGAAGGCCGAGGGCAAGGTGATCAACGTCGGCTCGCGCATCGCCACGTCGGAAGGCCGCCTGACCGACGCCTCCGGCAAGCTGCTCGCCCACGGCACGACGACCTGCCTGATCTTCCCGATCTGACGACCGCGCGGAGCGTTTGACCTTTCGATGTGAAGCGCCCATGTCTGGAACAGGGAACCATCCAGCATGTTCGTCGCCACAACCCGTGCCATCCGAGTGACGGTCACACCGCAATATCTGCCCGACCAGTCGGAGCCCTCAAAGTCACAATTCGTGTGGGCCTATACGGTTCGCATCGAGAACCAGGGCGATGTCGCAGTGCAGTTGCGCAGCCGGCACTGGAAGATCACCGACGGGCTCGGCCGCCTGCAGGAAGTGAAGGGGCCGGGCGTCGTCGGCAAGACGCCGTTGCTGCGCCCCGGCGAAATGTTCGAGTACACTTCCGGCACCCCGCTCTCGACGCCATCCGGTTTCATGAGCGGCACGTACCAGATGGTGGCTGAGTCCGGCGAGAAGTTCGACATCGACGTTCCGACCTTCTCTTTGGACACACCGGGCTCGAAGCGTCAGCTCAACTGAGCGGCGCGATAGCGAGGAGCGACGATGAACAGGATCCTGAAGAAGAGCGAGGTGGTCTCGCTCGCCACTGGCGTTTCCCGCCCCTCGCGCGAGGAGGCCGAGGCCGCCGTGCGCACCCTGATCCGCTGGGCTGGCGACGATCCCGACCGCGAAGGCCTGGTCGGCACGCCCGACCGCGTCGCGCGCTCCTACGAGGAATTCTTCGCGGGCTACGACGTGGAGCCGGGCGAGATCCTGAAGCGGACCTTCGAGGAGGTCGAGGGCTACGACGAGGTCGTGGTCCTGCGCGACATCCGGCTCGAGTCTTACTGCGAGCACCACATGGTGCCGATCATCGGCAAGGTTCATATCGGGTACCTGCCCGACCGGCGCGTCGTCGGCATCAGCAAGCTCGCCCGTGTGGTCGACGCCTTCGCCAAGCGCCTGCAGATCCAGGAGAAGCTCACGGCGCAGATCGCCAACACGCTGCAGGAAGAGCTGCAGCCGCGCGGCGTTGCTGTCGTGATCGAGGCGGCGCACCAGTGCATGACCACGCGCGGCGTGCACAAGTCCGACGTCGCCATGGTGACCAGCCGCATGCTGGGTGCGTTCCGCGACAATGGCGAGACACGGCGCGAGTTCCTGACCATGATAGGCCGGACTTCCATCTAACCAAGCGTCGGAGTTTTCGTGGCCGGAGAGACTGTCAGTTCCATCGAAATGCTGCGCAAGCTCGTGGCGTTCGACACCACCTCGCGCAATTCCAACCTCGAGCTGATCAAGTACGTGCAGAGCTACCTCAAGGGCCACGGCGTCGAGTCGAAGCTCGTGCCCAACGAGGACGGCTCCAAGGCCAACCTGTTCGCCTCGATCGGCCCGAACGTGAAGGACGGCGTTGTGCTGTCGGGCCACACCGACGTGGTGCCGGTCGACGGCCAGCCCTGGGTCACCGATCCGTGGACGCTGACGCTCAAGGACGGCAAGTGGTACGGCCGCGGCACCTGCGACATGAAGGCGTTCTACGCCATCGGCCTCGCCATGCTGCCGCAGTTCCTCAAGGCGCCGCTCAAGAAGCCGATCCACTTCGCGCTCTCCTACGACGAGGAGATCGGCTGCTTCGGTGCGCATTCGCTGGCCGCCGCGATGGCGGCCCAGGTGCCGCGCCCCAGGGTCGTGATCATCGGCGAGCCGACCATGATGACCGTGGTGCACGCCCACAAGGGCACGCAGGTCTATGTCACCAAGTTCACCGGCTTCGAGGCGCATTCCTCGATGACCCATCTCGGCGTCAGCGCCATCCATTTCGCCGGCGAGTTCGTGCACTACCTCAACACGGTGCAGGAAGAGCTCGAGGCCAAGGCGCCGAAGAACAGCGAGTTCATGCCGGCCGCCGCGACCTTCAACGTCGGCACGATCGTGGGCGGCACGGCGGGCAACATCCTGGCGCGCGAGTGCGAGGTCCTGTGGGGCTACCGCGAGCTGCCGAGTCAGCCGATCGATGCGCTGGGCGACCGTGCGACCAAGTGGCTGAAGGAAGAGCTGCTGCCCAAGATGAAGGCCAAGCATCCGGCCGCGACCATCGAGACCGAGCTGCGCTCCTCGACGCCCGCTTTCTCGCCCGAGGGCAACGACGAGGCCAAGACCTTGGCGGGAAGCTGGTCGGGCTCCAACACGGTGGGCAGCGTCGTCTACGCGACCGAAGCCGGCATCTTCAGGAAGACGCTGGGCGTGCCCACGGTCGTGTGCGGGCCCGGCGACATCGCCCAGGCGCACCAGCCCAACGAATACATCCTCGCCTCGCAGATCGACGCCGGCGAGGATTTCATGCGCCGCATGCTGGAGTGGTGCTGCCGGGACTGAGGTGGGGCATCTCATGGACGGGCCTGAACGCATCGACCGGATGATCGCCGAGCTCGAGGACTGGCGCGGCAAGACCTTCGCGCAGGTCCGCAAGGCCATCCTCGCGGCCGATCGCGGGATCGTCGAGGAATGGAAGTGGATGGGCAGCCCGGTCTGGTCGCTGGGCGGCATGATCGCGGTCGGCAACGCCCACAAGGCCAAGGTCAAGATCACCTTCGCCTACGGCGCGCACCTGCCCGATCCCGACAAGCTCTTCAACGCGAAGGACACGGGCAACACGCGTCGCGCGATCGACCTCGCCGAGGGCGACAAGGTCGACGTCCCCGCGCTCACGAAGCTCGTGCGCGCGGCCATCGCCTACAACCAGGTGCGGTTCAAGAAGAAGGCGCCTGCGAAGGCTGGCAAGAGCAAGAAGGCATGACCAAGCCCGCCCGGAAGCCTGTCGTCCTGCTCTCGGGTGGCAACCCGCAGATCGCCAAGGGCGAGGGCGACGCTCCGGTGAAGGCCTATCTCGCCGCCATGCCGGGCTGGAAGCGAAAGCTCGGCAGGCGTCTCGACTCGCTGATCGTGCAGGCAGTGCCGAAGGTGCAGAAGGCGGTGAAGTGGAACTCGCCCTTCTACGGCCTTGAGGGGGAAGGTTGGTTTCTGAGCTTCCATTGCTTCACCCGCTACGTGAAGGTGACCTTCTTCCGCGGCACGTCGTTGAAACCCGTCCCGCCCGGCGAGTCCAAGCAGAAGGAAGTACGCTACCTCGACATCCACGAGGACGTCCCGCTCGACGAGGCCCGCTTTGTCGCCTGGGTGAAGCAGGCGAGCCGCCTGCCCGGCGAGCGACTGTAATCCGGGCATGCCCGACCTGATCGCCGTCGACTGGGGAACGAGCTCGCTGCGCGGGGCGCGCCTCGATGCCGAGGGGCGCGTGCTCGAGGAGAAGAGTGCGCCACTCGGAATCCTGAACGTCCCCAACGGTGACTTCGCCGGCACCTTCGCCGCGCAGTTCACCGACTGGATGAAGCCGGCGGGCAGCGTCTGCCTGATCTCCGGCATGGCCGGCAGCCGGCAGGGCTGGGTCGAGGCGCCCTACGCGGCGTGCCCCGCGGGCCCCGGCGAGCTGGTGAAGAATCTCCACTGGATCGAGCCGGGGCGCATCGCGATCGTGCCCGGCCTCAGCGACGAGCAGGGCGACGTGCCCGACGTGATGCGCGGCGAGGAAGTGCAGATCTTCGGCGCGATGCGGCTTGCCAACCTGAAGGACGGGCTGTTCGTGCTGCCCGGCACGCACAGCAAATGGGCCACCGTGCGCGGCGGCAAGGTCATGGGCTTCCGCACCTTCATGACCGGCGAGTTCTATGGGCTGCTCGGCCAGCATTCGATTCTCGCGCGAACACTGGAAGCCGATGCGCCGCTCGATGAGGCAGCCTTCTTGCGTGGCGTGACGCGGGCGGCCGCAGGCGAGGGGCTGCTGCACAATGCCTTCGGCGTGCGCGCGCTCGGCCTGTTCGGCCGGCTGACGCCGACAGAGTCCGCGAGCTACCTCTCCGGCCTGCTGATCGGCGAGGAGATGCGGGCGCAGGATCTGTCTGGTGGCGCAGAGGTGATCGCGATCGGCGCACCGGCGCTCACGGCGCGCTATGCTCTCGCTCTTGGGCAAAGGAACGCGCGCGTGCGCAGCTTTGGCGCCGAGGCGACGTGGGCGGGATTGAGGGCGCTGCTGCCATGAAGGCGATCGACAAGTTCACGGCCGCGATGGCGGAGCTGCCGCTGGTCGCGATCCTGCGCGGGCTCAAGCCCGCCGAAGCGGCCGAGATCGGCGACATGCTGGCCGAGGCGGGTTTCCGCCTGATCGAGGTCCCGCTCAACTCGCCGCAGCCGTTCGACAGCATCGCCACCTTGCGCAAGCGCTTGCCACAGGCGGTGATCGGCGCCGGCACGGTGCTGACCGCGGCGGAAGTGCGCGACGTGGCGCAGGCCGGCGGCGAGCTGGTCGTCGCACCGAACTTCGAGCGCGACGTCGTCGCCGAGACAGTGCGGCTCGGCATGGTGAGCCTGCCCGGCATCATGACTCCCACCGAAGCCTTCGCAGCGCTCGCCGCTGGCGCGCATGGGCTGAAACTCTTCCCGGCCGAGATCGCGTCGCCCGCCGTCGTGAAGGCGCTGCTGGCCGTCCTGCCCAAGGGCACGAAGATCGTGCCGGTCGGAGGCGTCGGTGCCGACAATCTCGGGCCCTGGCGCGCTGCTGGCGCCGCGGGCTTCGGTCTCGGCTCGTCGCTCTACAAGCCCGGTGACGATGCCGCGACGGTGCGCGCCAAGGCCGCCGCCATCGTGTCGGCCTTTCGCCGTTCGTCCTAGGCGCTTGCCGCCAGCGCCTGCGTGAGGTCGGCGACCAGGTCGTCGGGATGCTCGATGCCGACCGAGAGGCGGATGGTCGTGTCGAGCACGCCGATGCGGTTGCGGACGTCCACCGGCACGCCGGAATGCGTCATGGCGGCGGGATGGCTGGCGAGCGACTCGGTGCCGCCGAGGCTGACCGCGAGCTTGAAGATCTCCAGCGCGTTTAGGAACGCGAACGCCTCCTTCTGCCCGCCCTTGATGTCGAACGAGAAGGTCGAGCCGGCGCCGGTGCACTGCCGCGCGAATACCGCCTTGGCCTCGGGCTGGTCGTCGAGGAACTCGAGATAGTGGACCTTCGCCACCCGCGGATGGTCGCGCAGGTATTCCGCGACCTGCCTCGCATTCGTGTTGGCGCGCTCCATGCGCAACCCCAGCGTCTCGAGCGAGCGGCCCAGCATCCAGCAGGAATGCGGATCGAGTTGCGTGCCGAGGCTGCCGCGCAGCGCCTTGATCGGGCCGATGGTCGCCTGCGCGCCCAAGGCGGCGCCGGCGATCAGGTCGGAGTGGCCGCCGACATACTTGGTGAGCGAATAGACCGAGACGTCGGCGCCGTGACCGAGCGGCCGCTGGAAGACCGGGCCGAGCAGCGTGTTGTCGCAGACCACGACGGGGCGGAAACCCTGCTCGGTGCCGATCTCGTCGGCGATGCGCCGAACAAGCGCCACGTCGACCAGCGAGTTGGTCGGATTGGCCGGCGTCTCGGTCATGATGACGGAGAGGCGGCCCTTCTTGCGCGCCTCGGCGACGGCCTTGGCGATCGCGGCCTCGTTGACGCCGTCGACGAAGCCCACCGCGGCGATGCCGAACTCCGCCAGGTTTCGTGCCAGCAGGGTCTCCGTGCCGCCATAGAGCGGCTGCGAATGCAGGATCACATCGCCGGGGCGGGCGAAGGCCAGGATGGTCGTGGCGATCGCCGACATGCCCGAGGAGAACAGCACGCACTCCTCCGCGCCCTCGTAGACCGCCAGCCGGTCCTCGACGATCTCGCTGTTGGGATGGTTGAAGCGCGAATAGACCAGACCAGGCTCGGTACCGGCCGGCGGCTTCTTGCGGCCCGAGACATAGTCGAAGAAGTCGCGGCCCTCCTCGGCCGAGCCGAACACGAAGGTCGAGGTCAGGAAGACTGGCGGCTTCACCGCGCCCTCCGACAGCTTCGGGTCGAAGCCGTAGCTCAGCATCAGCGTCTCGGGCTTGAGCTGGTGATTGCCGATGTGGGTCTTGGAGGGGCGTGGCGCGACCATGGCGGTTCTCCTGTCGGCTGATCCGATGGGGCAGGCTAGCCCGGAGAGAAGGCCAACATTGTGGCCCCCGCACAAGAAGTCGTTGTCGGTCAGTCGGCGAGGGCGCCGAGATAGCGCCGGACGTCGGCGTCCGCGACGATCGTGCCGAAGTCGGCGAAAGGCCGCACGCTGCCGCCGCCCACGAAGAAGAAGCGCTCGCAGATCTCGCGCAGCAGCTCGAGATGGAGCCGCGCGGTCGGATGGAGACAGACGAACACCAGCCGCCGCTCGTCGCGCAGGCGGCGGAAGAAATCGAGCATGAAGCCGATATAGCCATCCTGGGTGTTGAACTGCGGCTCGTCGAACAGATGCACGACGGGATAGGCGCTGCCTGCCGGCTCCAGCATGAAGTTCGGCCGCGTGCGCGAGAAGCGGCGCACCTGGTAGCTCTGGTGATAGTGGATGGCCAGCCGGTCGCGCTCGCGGTAGCGGACCTGCTGCATGTCGTGCCCGGCCACCATCACGCGGCCCTGGGTGGGCGTGTTGGAGCCGGCAATCATCTCGAACAGCGTCGTCTTGCCCGCGCCATTGGGGCCCATGACGCCGACGATCGCCGGTTCGTCGATCCGGAAGTCGACGTCGAGCCGGAACGCCGGCGTGCGGTCGAGCAGGCCGCGGCGGTAGATCTTGCTGACGCCTTCCAGTGCGAGCAGTGGGGCGTCGCTCATCGCGCGCCTCCCAGCAATGTCCGCTTGAGCGCGGGATCGGCGGCGAGCTGGGCCGCATCGCCGCTCCAGGCCACGGTGCCGTGCGACAGCACGACGACGCGGTCGGCGACGGAGAGCGCGATGTCGGCGTTCTGCTCCACCACGATCGAGGCGATGCCCTCGGTCTTGAGGCGGCGGACCACGCCCATCACGTCGTCGACGATCTTGGGCGCGAGGCCCTGGCTCGGCTCGTCGAACAGGACGAGGCCGGGTGAGCCCAGCAGCGCCCGGCCGATCGCGACCATCTGCATCTCGCCGCCCGACAGCGTCTCGGCCTCGCGCGCCATCAGGTACTTCAGCGCCGAGAAGATGTCGGTCACTTCCGACATCGACCAGGCGCGGAAGCGCGTCGACTTGATGCCGAGCGCCAGGTTCTTGGCGACGGTCAGGGTCGGGCAGAGGCGGCGGTCGTCGGGCACCCAGCCGATGCCGGCGCGGGCGATCTCGTGCGTGGCGCGGCTGCCGAGCGGCCGGCCTTCGAAGGCGATGTCGCCCGTGCGCGGCCGGGTGAGGCCCAGGATCGAGCGCAGCACCGTGGTCTTGCCCGCGCCGTTGGCGCCCAGCAGCGCAAGCACCTCGCCGGCCGCGACCGACAGGGAGACGCCGAACAGCGCCTGCGTCTCGCCGTAGTAGGTGTCGATGGAGCGGACCTCGAGCATCAGGCGAGCTTCCCGAGGTTGGAGTTCTTCACCCAGGGATTGGTCCTGAGCTCGTCGGGGCTGCCGCGCGCGATCACCTGCCCCCAGTGGATGACCGAGATGGTGTCGGCGAGCGAGAACAGGAACTCCATGTCGTGCTCGATCACCACAAGGGTCACCTGGCCCTTCAGCCGGCGCACTAGCTCTGCCAGCCGCGCGCGGCCGTCGCTGCCGAGACCCGCCGTCGGCTCGTCAAGAAAGAGGAGCTTCGGCCGCGAGGCCAGCGCCACGGCGATCTCGAGCGCGCGCCGCTCGCCGTAGGGCAGCGCTTTGGCGATGTGGTCGGCGCGGGCGCCCAGCCCGACCGTGTCGAGCAGCTCGTGCGCCTCCTCGACGACAGTCGCGTCGCCATAGGCCTGCCCGATCGGATCGGCGCCGCGCCGGCGCGTTTGCGGCAGCGCGATGGCCACGTTCTCGAAGACCGTGAACTCGTCGAACAGGTTCATGAGCTGGAACGACCGCGCGATGCCCAGCCGCGCGATCGCCTGCGGCGAGCGGCCGGTGATGTCGGCGCCGTCGAACATCACCCGTCCGCGGTCGGGCCTGTAGCGGCCGGTCAGCACGTTGAAGCAGGTCGTCTTGCCCGCGCCGTTGGGGCCCATGATGCCCGAGAGCCGGCCGGCCTCGAAGGCGAGCGAGACGTCCTCCAGCACGACGCGATCGCCGAAGCGCAGGTGAAGCTGGTGGGCCTCGAACAGCGCCATGGCTATTTCTTCGCGTCCGCGGGCGCAGGACGCGCCGGGCGGATGAACATGCCGCCGAGGCCCTCGGGCTTGTGGATGACCAGCGCCACGAACAGCAGGCCGAACCACAGCATCCAGCCCGTGGTGACGGCGCCAATGACGTCACGCGCCAGCAGGAACACGATGGCGCCCAGCACCGGCCCCCAGAAAGTGACGAGGCCGCCGCCGACCAGCGTCATCATCACGATGTAGCCGGAGTAGTGCAGGCTCATCACGTCGGGGAAGGCCGAGCTCTGCGCCATCGCGAACAGGCCGCCGGCCAGCCCGGACAGGCCGGCCGACAGGACCAGCACCGCGGCCTTGAAGCGCCACACGTCGTAGCCCACGAAGCGGGCACGGGTCTCGTTCTGCTTGATCGCCTTCAGGATGCGGCCGAACGGCGAGTGGACGAGGCGCCACAGTAGCAGCGAGACCACGACGAAGATCGCCAGCACGAAATAGAACAGCGAGATGTTGTGCGTGAGGTCGAAGGTCGCCACGCCGAACCGCGCCGGCAGGCGGGCGATCTTGAGCAGCCCGTCCTCGCCGCCGGTGATCGCGTGCGACTTTATGGCGATGAACCAGAAGACCTGGCCGAAGGCGATGGTGAGCAGCGAATAGTAGATGCCGCGGCGATGCGAGATGAAGGCCGCGACGAGCGCGCCGCCCACCGATGCCACGACGACGGCGGCGGCGAGGCAAAACCACAGGTCGGGCACCAGGTTGAGCTGCGCCAGGCCGAAGCCGTAGGCGCCCAGCCCGAAGAAGGCGCCGTGCCCGAACGAGGGCAGGCCGCTGTGGCCGAGCACGAGATTGTAGGCCAGCGCATAGGTGGCGAAGATCAGGATCTCGACGCCGAGATACTGGTAGAGCCCGACCTTCTCGATCCACAGCGGCACCGTGGCGAAAGCGAGCCAGATCGCGATCATGGCCGGCGTGAGGGTGGGAACCGTGCGACCCGTGCGCATCATGCCTCCAGGACGCTCTTCTTGCCGAACAGGCCGCGCGACCTGAACGTGACGATCAGGATCAGCAGCAGGTACATCGAGAGCATCGACCATTCCGAGGCGTAGGCGCCGGACAGGCCGACCACCATGCCGACCAGCAGGCCACCCAGCACGGCGCCCCAGAAGCTGCCGACGCCGCCCAGCACGATGATCACGAAGGCGGGGATCACGGCATCGACGCCCATGTGCGGGCGGATGCCCCAGATCGGCGCCAGGATCACGCCGGCGACCGCGGCCATCACCGTGCCCAGCACGAACACCCAGACGCGCAGCTTCTCGAGATTGTGGCCCAGCGCCTGGACGATCTCGCTGTCGTGGGCACCGGCCTTGACCAGCGCGCCGAAGCGCGTGCGCTCGATGACCAGCCAGACGACCGCCATGGCGATCACCGCGAAGCCTGCCGCCCAGAAACGGTAGGTCGACCAGATGAGGTCGAGCATCAGGAAGCCGCCCGAGATGCCGCGCGGCACCGGCAGCATGTAGTCGCGCGTGCCCCAGGCGATGCGGATCAGCTCCTCGATCACCATCGCCGCGCCGAAGGTGAGCAGCAGTCCGTAGAGCGGGTCGCGGCCATAGGTCCGCCGCATGAGCCGCTCGAGGATGACGCCGAACGGCGCCACCAGCACGGGGGCGAGGAACATCGCGGCGGTGAAGCGCCAGCCCAGCGGCACCTGCGCCCAGACCTGCAGCATGTCGGGCGGCAGCGGCAGGCGCGGCGTCGCGATCGCGTGGGCGAAGTAGGCGCCCAGCGCGAACAGCGAACCGTGCGCGAGGTTGATCTGCTCCATCAGCCCCAGGATCAGCATGAATCCCAGGGCCAGCAGGGCGAACAGCAGGCCGAGGGCCAAGCCGTTCACCAGATGGGGCAGAAGTCCGACGATCGACACTCTACGCTACGCCGAAGGTTACTGTTCGTAGGTCGGGATGTCGGTGTAGGCCTTCAGCTTGCAGGTCGTGAGCGAGGCCGTGTCGATGGCCTGCTCCGGCGTCGCCGCGCTGATGATCTCGAACAGGTCGGTGTTGTCGGCCGGCTTGGGATTGCGCTTGGCGAGGTAGATGGTCTGCTGGATCTGGTGCGTCACCGGATCGATGTAGGCGTCGTAGGTCTGCATCCGGTCGACGGCGGCCATCTTGCGGCCTTCCAGGGCTTTGATGATCGCGATGTTGTTGGTCGAGCCTACCTGCTCGATGACGCGCAGCAGCTCGCGCGTCGCCATGTAGCCGTTGTACGAGACGTTGCCCGGCACGGGGATCGGCGACTGCGGATAGGTGGTCTGCCAGCGCTTCACGAACTCCGGCACGCCGGGCAGGGCGAGCTTGTGGTACCAGTTGGTGCCGAACACGCCGAACAGCGTCTCCGGCACGCCCCAGATGTCCGGCCAGTCCTGCTGGTTGTTGATCCAGGCGGCCTTGTCCTCGAGCTTGAGGTCGGCGATCTGCTGGCGCAGCGCCTTGATGTCGTCGCCGCCGATCGCCATCGCGATGACGTCCGGCTTGATCTGCTGGACCTTCAGCAGATAGGCGGTGAAGTCGCGGGTGTTCTGCGGGACCAGCAGGTTGTCGACGATCTGGCCGCCGGCCTTCTCGACCTCGGCCTTGGTCGCGGCCGCCGTGGTGTGGCCCCACACATAGTCGTTGGTCAGCAGCAGCCACTTCTTGCCGATCTTCTGCACGGCGTTCGCGACGGCGGCCTTGGAGAAGTTGGTGCCGTTGCCGTCCCACACGAACTTCACGCGGCTGCAGTTCTCGCCGGCCTCGCTGGGCGCCGACGAGTTGGTGTTCATGTAGATGGTGCCGTACTTGTTGGCGACCTGGGTGATGGCGTTGGCCACGCCCGAGTGGATTGCACCCAGCAGAAAGCCGCACTGCTCCTGGGCGATGAAGCGCTCGGCGACGCGCGTGCCGGTCGCCGGGTTGGTCTCGGTGTCGGCAGTGATCCACTCGACCTTGCGGCCGAGCACGCCGCCCTTGGCGTTGAACTCGTCGATCGCCAGCCGCATGCCGCGCATGTCGTCCTGGCCGCTGTTGCCGTACTGGCCGCTGGCGTCGCAGGTGAGGCCGAGCTTGATCGGCTTCTTGCCCTGCGCCCAGACCCGGTTGTGCTTCCAGGGGCCGAAGAAGCTCGCGGTGCCGGCGAGCGTGGCGGTCATCAGGCTGGCTTTCAGCGCGCCGCGCCGCGTAATGCGTGACTTGGTCATGGGATCTCCTCCAGATCTGAATTTCCGGGCAAATTCGATTGCTCTTGGGGCGTAGAATGAACATTCTACGGAGGACTGTAAAGTGGAATGGATGATTCAGTGAAGAGTCGAGCCAAATCCCGCAAGGCAGCCAACGGCTCCGAGCCGGATGCCTACGACCGCCTGCGTGCCGACATCGCGGCGAAGCACGCGACACTGTCGGACCGGCTGCGCAACATCGCGGAGTTCGCGCTGGAGAACCCGACGGACATGGCGCTGGGCACGGTGGCCGAGGTCGCCCGGCGAGCGGGCGTGCAGCCTTCGGCGATCGTCCGCTTCGCCAACACGCTGGGCTTCGGCGGCTTCACCGAGATGCAGCAGGTCTTCCGGCTGCGCCTCGTGGCGAGCCTGGCGCCTTCGTACAAGGACCGCATCGACCGGCTGAAGCAGGACGGGCCGTGGCGCGCCGGCGAGGAGCCGCGCGCGGTGCTGAACCGCTTCGTCACCGAGGGCATCGCCTCGCTGGAGACGCTGAACACGACGGTGCGCGAGGCCGATCTCGTGCGCGCGATCGAGCTGCTCGAGTCGGCGGAGACCATCTACCTGCTGGGCCTCGGCGGCTCCTATCCCGTGGTCGCGCACCTGGCCTATGTCCTGCGCAAGCTCGGCCGGCGGACCGTGCTGCTCGATGCGATCGGCGGCGGCCTCCGCGAGCAGGCGGTGTCGGCCACGCGCGCCGATGCGCTGCTCGCCGTGAGCTTCAAGCAGTACAACGCCGACACGGTGCGGCTGTTCGCCGAACTGATCGCGCGCGGGATACGCGCCGTGTCGATCACCGACAATCTGCTGAGCCCGATCGCGCGTGGTGCCGAGATCGTGTTCGAGCTGCACGACATGCCCGAGCCCGCTCTGCGGACGCTGGTGGCGCCGTTGTCGCTGGCCCAGGCACTGGCCGTTGGGTTGGGCCTCGTGCAGGACTGACCTTCGATTCTGTCGGGGCGTGATCGCTGGACGCCAAGCGGATCGGCCCCGACAATCCCGCCGGTATGCGCACGACCGAACGGATGCGCCGGCCGGAGGGGAAACGATGAAGGTCAAGAGCTACGAGATTTTCCGCTGCGACGCGGGCTGGCGCATCTTCTCCTTCCTCAAGCTGGTCACCGATACGGGCCCCATTGGCTGGTCGGAATACAACGAGAGCTTCGGCAGCCCGGGCTTGTCCGGCGTCATCGAGAACCTGATGCCGAGCGTGATCGGCATGGATCCGATGGACATCGAGCTGGTGAACGCGGTCCTCGCGACCAAGTCGACGCAGTCGCGCGGCGGTGTGGTGCGCCAGGCGATCGCCGCCATCGAGAACGCACTCCTCGACATCAAGGGGAAGGCGCTGGGCGTGCCGGTCTATGCGCTGTTCGGCGGCAAGCTGCGCGATCGCATCCCCGTCTACTGGTCGCATTGCGGCTCGTACCGCATGCGCAATCCCGACATCTGCGGCACCCCCGCGGTTCGGAGCTACGAGGATTTCATGCGCACCGCCGAGGAGGTGAAGGCCAAGGGCTTCACGGCGTGCAAGACCAACATCGCCATCGAGGTCGACGGCAAGCTGCGCGCCTACCGGCCAGGCTTCGTCGTCGGCAAGGGCTTCCCAGAGCGCAACTGGGACGCCTTCATCGCGCGCAGCGCGGCGAAGACCGTCGAGGCCTTCCGCAAGGGCGGCGGCCAGGATCTCGGCATCATGCTCGACACCAACTTCCACTTCCGCACCGAAGGCTTCCGCCGCATCGCCGACGCGGTCGGGCCGACCGGCCTCACCTGGCTCGAGCTCGACATCCACGACCCCAAGTCGATCGCGCTGCTGCGCCGCGATTCGCCGGTGCCCATCGCCTCGGGCGAGACACTGCTCGAGCGTCGCGACTTCCGGCCCTACCTCGAGGAATATGCCTTCGACACCGCGATCGTCGACGTGATCTGGAACGGCTTCAACGAGTCGGTGAAGATCGCCGCGATGGCCGACGTCTACGAGGTGAACGTGGCGCCGCACAATTTCTACGGCCATCTCGCCAGCGCCATCTCGGCGCACTTCTGCGCCACCGTGCCGAACTTCCGCATCATGGAGATCGACATCGACGGCGTGCCGTGGCGCGACGAGATCGTCGACAACCCGGCAGTGTTCGAGAACGGCGACTACATCCTGCCCAAGGGGCCGGGCTGGGGCGTCGAGCCCAACGAGGCCGCGATGCGCAGGCACCCGCCCAAGAATTACGTGGTCAGCCAATAGTTACCATTCGGTAACCAGCCTGCGAGATTTTTTCTCCAGGCAGGGGTTGAATATCAGAACATTCAAGATATATCTTAGACATGTTCAAACATGAAAGGACACGGTCTATGAGACCCTCCCATCACCACGGTTCGGGCGAGCACGCCCACAGGCACCATTTCGGTCGGCGCGGCTTTGGCCGGCATGGCCACGGCTTCGGCGGCGAACGGGGCGAGCGCGGCGAGGGCCGCGGCGGACGCCGGCGCGTCTTCGGATCGGACGAGCTCAGGCTCGTGCTGCTGAAGCTGATCGCCGACGAGCCGCGTCACGGCTACGAGCTGATCCGCGCGATCGAGGAGCTGACCGGCGGCAGCTACGTGCCGAGCCCCGGCATGGTCTATCCGACGCTGACCATGCTCGACGAGATGGGCCACATCGCCGAGGCGAAGTCGGAAGGAGCGCGCAAGGCGTTCGCCGTCACCGACGCCGGCACGACGCACCTCGCCGAGCGCAAGGCGGAGGTCGAGGCACTGTTCGCTCGGTTGGCCGA